>CAZBLG010000015.1:3617-5822 GCA_964492805.1 uncultured Candidatus Saccharibacteria bacterium | reverse complement strand
AACTAAACCTCAAACACCGCGTCGTCATCACCGTCATAGCGATGATCTTTGACGGTGCTTACCATGCGTAGGGCGTCCATTTTCTGCTCGGTCGACTCAACCAGATTCTTAACAGTATAAACTCCGCTGGCGATTTCTTCTTCGCCGACAAATGCCGCAAAAGGAATTTGCTTTTTAGTAGCGGTTTTGATTTGCTTTTCAATCTTTCGTCCAGTGATATCTAGCTCAACTCGAACCCCTTCTGATCGGAGCCCTCGCGCCAGCATATCCGCTCCTTCAACAGAGCTTTCGTCGATCGGAATGATATAAACGTCAGTATGTGAAGCCAGTTTTGGCAATAGCTTATGGACCTCCAAAAATTGCTGCATGGTTGTAGCACCCATACCCACACCAACCGTTGCCACTGGCTCAACTCCAAACAGCCCAACCAGGCCGTCATAACGCCCACCACCAAATAGCGCGCGGTTATTTTCTGGCGAGGTGTCGAAAAACTCAAAAACCGTTCCGGTGTAGTAGTCAAGTCCGCGCATCAGCGCTACATCAAACTCAGCATTAGTAATGCCTTTTTGCTTCAACAGTCGCATGACTTTTCGAATCTCAATCACGCTCGGTAGCTCCGAGAGGTCTTTTGGCAGCTCGTCGAGTGATTTTATGCTAATCAGCTCAGCCAGTCTCGGCAGACCTTGTTCGGCGTTCTGACCAAATATCTCAATCGCCTGTTTTTTAAACTGGTCCATCGGCAGTTTGTCTTTTTTATCAAGCAGCTTAGTCATCATTGATGTGCCGATAATGTCCAGGTCTAAGAAGTGCGACATCAGTTCATTGACCAAATGACGGTTGTTGATTCGTACTTTGAACATATCCTGAGAGGCGCCAAAGCCCATAATCGAAGCGTGTGAAAGCTCGATAATTTCCGCATCAGCCAGCGCTCCCTCAACCCCAAACAGATCAGCGTTCAGTTGCCAAAACTCACGCTCACGCCCTCTTTGCGGCCGTTCATAGCGCATGAAATTAGCGATTGAATACAAACGCGCTGGCATCGGCAGCTCTTGGCGCCTAGCAGCGACCATTCGTGAAATAGTCGGTGTCATCTCCGGGCGGATCGCCACCGTGCGCTTGCCCCGGTCCTCAAACAAATACGTCTGCTCACCGGCCAACTCTTGACCGGACTTGGCGGTGTAAATTTCCAGCGGCTCAACTAGTGGCGCACCGTACTCCTCGTAGCCAAAGCTCTCAGCCACCTGTCGCCAAACACCAAAAATATAGTTCTGCAGACGCTTGTCTTCAGGGTAGTAGTCGCGCGTGCCTTTGTAGCTCTGAGTTGATAAACTGCTCATGGTCATTCCTTTATTGTGTCATTTTACGCTCGTATATGTCAATTTTTTTACAGCACCCTATACTTCTATAATATCATACTTCGACTACTTTTGCAATACCCACCTCTGAAGCCAAACGTACATTGCTACAGTCGCCGCTGCGCCGACGTTGATTGATCGAGTCGAGCCAAACTGTTCAATCGCCACGACCATATCTGCCTCTTTTGCTAACTCTTTTGAAATACCCGGCCCCTCTTGACCAAAAACTAGCACCGCATGCTGCGGAAGCTGAGCCTCGGACATCGGCACGCTGCCGGGGGTATTATCGATAGCAATTATCGCTCTGTTCTCTGCTCGCATTTTCTTTATAAACTTCTTGGTGGTTGGCAGATAGTGCACCCGCAAATACTTATCAGTAGCCATCGCCCCACGTTTGTTCCACTGCCTCCGACCGATGACATAGACATCTCGAACTCCGAACGCGTTGGCGCTGCGAACTATCGCTCCCATGTTAAAGTCGCGCTCGGTATTTTCTAGAGCGATTACCAACCCGTGGCTTGAAGCGTCGAGTCGGCTGATGATTTCGGCCTCAGTCGCGCCCTTAAACTCATCGATTACGTTTCGCTTATCTTCGTTTGGCATTTTCATACCCAACCTGCCTTAGGAGTAGCCCCGCCCAGCCAATGAAAAATACAAATGTCGCCACCTCAGCCTCGTACAAACTTTCGCTAACTCCCGTCCAGTACATTATAAACAGCACTATTATCGCTGCGTGGAACAAATACGAAACCACATAAAACCACCTCTTCATACCCGGAACGATCCACGGTGCGCTGACGCAAAGTGCTAAAAATATGAAATAAATTGCATGACCAAATATATCGTGCGG
>CAZBLG010000015.1:0-3517 GCA_964492805.1 uncultured Candidatus Saccharibacteria bacterium | reverse complement strand
AATTGGCCGCCTCAGCCACGTGCGTAAACTCATGGGACTAAGTATAGCAAAAACTATTCACTTTTTCCCTTTGACAATGTATAATTACTGAGCAGTACGCGGATGTGGTGGCTACGTGAAACGTAAATCATGAGTAGACACGTCTACCGATTCCACACCGCTACAAATGAACTTGTCCATGAATGACAATAAACTTCTACTTAACAGTTAGTACGCGGATGTGGTGGAATTGGTAGACACGCGTGCCTTAGGAGCACGTGCCGCAAGGCGTGAAGGTTCAAGTCCTTTCATCCGCACCAACTAATAAGCATCGTGGAAACACGGTGTTTTTTAGATTTCACTTTCGTCCTCTTGGACTCATCAGTACAAACAAACATTTGCAGAGTGAATATAACAAGCAGACACTAGAGGGTTATGAGGATACACAGCATGACTCTCTGTGAACCTAAAAGCTTGCCCTAGCGTTCACTTGCCATACTCACTCATTAAAGGTCGACCTCAGCGGTCAAATAGCCATGCCTAAGCAGGGTGAAGATTTCTCATCAGTCCTTCAACCTCCCTTGCCAGCTCGTACTCACACTTCCAGTACTCGTCGCTGCGGCAGTCTGGGTTGTGCGACTTAGCACGAACAGCAAAGACGCCGTCTCCATGGCTATCAACCACCGACTTTTCGATTTCACCGTCACCAAGATGGTCGGTGCAAACGATTAGTCTATCCACTGCCTCAAGATACGCCTCCCTGTAACTCAGGTTTTCCCGGAAGTAGATCCAGGCCCTTGTCCGACCCTTCTCGTCCTGAAGTTTTGTCAGCGTCCTGTCGTTGGTTGCGACCTTCTTCCAACCACGTGGCAGAACTACGTAGGTGAACAGTTCGTCACCTCCAACCACAGGCCAAAATACCACTCCGACCCCTTTAAGTGCCTGATGGTCATAGGGACTCATCTGAGCCGGTAACGTATCGCTGTCCACGAACGCCTGTTGCGCTTGCTTTTCAAGCTCGGCGCTTTCCCGCTGAAGCATGGTAATGCCATCAGAAGAATTTGCCCTGCCGTGTAGTTGCTGGTGCATTTCGACTCTCTCTCATCTCGTGTTTTGTCTGCTTGTTAAAAAACTCTTTTGGAGAATACTCAACAAAAGATATTATCAATTGTACAATATTTTAAACCAACGTCAACAGACTATCCCTTCACTGTGCTAAAGGCCCTCTCTGGCAGAATATGGTACTATTGTATCTAATATGGCAAACTCAAACTTAACAAATGCCAAAAAGGCAAAGAACGACGAGTTCTATACTCAGTTTCATGATATTCAGAAAGAAATTGAAGCTTACTTAGAGTATGACAAAAATACATTCAGAGATAAGATTGTATATTGTAATTGTGACGATCCATTTGAGAGCAACTTCTTTCGCTACTTCGTTCTTAATTTCAAACGCCTAGGCTTAAAGAGCCTTATCACAACCAGCTATAAGCCTTCACCCGTTGCTAACACTCAACTTGGTTTATTCGGTGATGATAAAACGCTACAGCCCGAAAAAGGTCGGCCGAAAATAACGGCGAATAAGTTTGTTATAAATTCCGTAGGTGACATAAATGGCGATGGGTCATTTAGCCTTGAAGATATTGCCGAACAGCTAAAAGCAAACAAGCATAATGAATGGGAGCCATTGGAGGGTGATGGTGACTTCCGAAGCGAAGAGTGTGTAGAATTATTGAAAAAATCTGACATCATAGTGACCAATCCACCCTTTAGTCTATTTCGTGAATACGTAGCTCAGTTAGTCGAATATGACAAAAAATATCTAATTATTGGCCATATAAACGCAATCGTTTATACAGAAATATTCCCTCTTATAAAGGCTAATAAAATGTGGCTAGGCTTAAGTATATCGAGCGGTGATAGAGAGTTTGAGGTCCCGAAAAATACAGTGGATATGTCTAAATTCACAGGTGAAATCAGAAACGGCAGGTATTATCAGCGTGTAATGGGCGTCCGTTGGTATACGAACCTAGACCATGGGCGTCGTCATCAACCACTTAGCCTGATGAGTATGGCAGATAATCTTAAGTTCAATAAGAAATTCAAAGACAAAGCCGCATACGACCAGTATGACAATTATGATGCTATAGAAGTGCCATATATTGATGCTATTCCTAAAGACTACGATGGCATTATGGGCGTTCCAATAAATTTTCTTGATAAGTATTCGCCGGACCAGTTTGAGATTGTAGGCGCTAATCGAGGGATCAGTCAGGATCCTAACGGCGTATATGGGCGAAGTACCTACGTAAATGGGAAAGAAACGTTTAAGAGATTGTTCATTAAGCACAGAAAGGCTGACACATGATTACGACACTATGGGCAAAAGAGACAGGAAAGACTATCAGGGATGTTGTCGAGGGCTTCGAGTATAACGAATATGAAGGCAAAGGCCTTTTTGGCTTAGACGGCAAGCTTACAATCCAGCCAGAGTATCAGCGTAATTATATTTATGCAGACGGAAAAAGAGACGTAGCCGTAATTGATAGCATACTGAAAGACTATCCAATTGGTCTTCTGTATTTCAACAAGACCGGCGAAGATACCTATGAAGTACTTGATGGACAGCAGCGCATCACGAGCATAGGGCGCTTTATAGGTGGTAGGTTCCCTTGGGTCGATGCAAACGGGCATGAACAGTTCTATGATGGCTTAGCAGCGCCCTTAAAGGAGAAAATACTTAAGACACCTCTACTCATTTATGTGTGCGAGGGTGAAGAGCCGGAAATTAAAGACTGGTTCAGAACAATAAATATTTCAGGAGTCCCACTTACTCAGCAAGAAATACTGAATGCCGTTTATTCTGGACCGTTCGTTACCTTGGCGAGAGAAGAGTTCAGCAATAGCCAGAATTCACTTGTTCAAAAGTGGAGTGCTTACATCTCAGGAGATGTAAAGCGACAAGCGTTCCTTGAGACTGCACTTGATTGGGTTAGTGGTGGTGCGATTGATAATTACATGAGCAAACACCGTCATGATACTAATATCGACGAGCTAAAAGCACATTTCAACCGAGTGATTGACTGGATTTCTAGTGTATTCATCGACGTAGAGAGTGAGATGAAAGGCTTAGAGTGGGGACGCCTCTATGAGACGTATCACAATAACAGATATGATTCGCAAAAAGTCTCTGATGAACTTCGCAAGCTACTAGGCAGTTACGAGGTCAAAGACCGCCGAGGAGTGTTTGAATACACCCTTGGAGGCTCTACTGACACTAAGCTGTTAAACGTGCGTGTATTCGATGAACCTACTAAAAAGACTGTATATGCGGAGCAAACGAAAGAAGCTGAAACTAAAGGCGTATCGAACTGCTCATACTGTGCAATCGGTCATGATTCTAATAAGGACAAGCTCTGGGCATATAACGACATGGATGCAGACCATGTATCGGCATGGAGTAAGGGCGGTTCTACTGAAAAAGAGAATTGCGAAATGCTCTGCAAACCCCACAACCGCGCTAAAGGAAATAGGTAAA
>CAZBLG010000014.1:0-14155 GCA_964492805.1 uncultured Candidatus Saccharibacteria bacterium | reverse complement strand
GCCATCACCGACCGTGCCGCTAGCATAATAGTCGCCCACAACCACCCAAGCGGAAGCCTTACACCATCGACAGCTGACTTAGAGATAACACAACGGTTAAGCGAGGCGTCTCAACTACTTGATATTTATCTTTTGTGGCACCTGATTGTTGTGGACAAGGGTTTTTCTGTAATATGAACTTAACATTATGCTTGTAGATGTTAAGTTAAACGTGATATACTTAACATATGATCATGAGATGTAAAGTATGCATTTAGGTAGTTTTGTACAACAACCACAAGGCTTCAAGGCATTTATACCTGATAAATTCCCACCCAAGCGTGAGATAGATTTTTCAAGTAAAGTTTACCTTGCTAACGATAAAGCTACCCTTGCTTTGGGTAAGCTTGATGGTGTAGCACAGCTCATTCCAGATATTGATTACTTTATATCTACTTACGCCCAGAAAGAAGCCGCCCTCTCTAGCAATATAGAAGGCACCAAAGCGACTATGCACGATGCTTTGCGTGCTGGTATAGATATGACAGAAGATATTCCGGATGACGTCGAGAATATCATAAGCTACATGCGTGCAATCAACTACGGCTTCAAACGCGCAAAGGAAATGCCACTAACACTCAATGTCATCAAAGAGCTACATCAGCAGTTAATGCAGTTCACAAAAGAAGGCATTGGCAAGACTCCCGGGGAATTTCGCACCACACAAAACTGGATCGGAGGAACACGCCCCGATAACGCTGATTTTGTACCACCTCCACCGCATGAACTAATGCGTGCGCTTGGAGATTTAGAGAATTTCGTAAATACTTCCCAACCGTATCCGCCGCTTATAGTTGCTGCTCTTATGCATGCCCAATTTGAAACGATTCATCCGTTCCTTGATGGCAATGGTCGCACTGGACGACTTCTAATAACTTTACAGTTGCGACACCAAGAGGTGTTAACCTACCCAATATTATATTTATCGGAGTACTTCAGACGGCATCGTGACACCTACTTCGACAGACTCGCGGACTACCATAATAAGGGCGACATAGAACGATGGGTGCTGTTCTTTCTCGAGGGTGTAGCGGAGGTGGCGGCCGAGGCCACTGACGTGTCAAAGAAGATAGTCAACCTCCGTGAAAAGGACATGATTCTCGCTCATTCACTTGGCAGCAAGCAGGCCAAGACAGCAGTTAGTCTACTTATGGGTTTATACAAGCAGCCCATCGTAGATGTAGCTACAGTCGAAAAAATAACCGGTCTATCACGTCCGGCTGCTAACTCTTTGGTGAAAAAGTTTGTCGAAGTAGGTATATTGCGTCAGGTTGATGAAACGGACACATATGCTCGTCAGTTTATCTATACAGAATACCTAATTTTATTTCATGAACCAGAGATTCGTCGAGAAATAGCAAAAGAGGAGAAAAAATGAATCAAACACCAAAAAACCAAGCTAGTTTAATTTGGAATATTGCCGATATCCTTCGTGGCGGCTGGAAGCAATATGAGTACCAAAACGTCATATTGCCGCTCGTGGTTCTCAAGCGTATAGATAGCGTACTCGCACCCGAAAAGCAGAAGGTTATTCAGATTAGCAACCAGATGTCTGATCGCGTTTCAGACAGCGGTCTGGATAACTTCCTGCGTAGTGCTGCTGGTCGGCAATTTTACAACACCAGCCCGTACGACTTCGAAAAGCTGCTCGAAGATAGTGATAACGTCTACACCAACTTCCAGGCGTATCTAGATGGGTTTAGTCCCAATATCAGTGATATCATCAGTAAATTTGGTTTTGACGAGCAACTCAAAAAACTCAAGAGCAACAAAATACTTTATCTCATCCTCAAAGAGCTCGACAAAGTTGACCTCAGCCCAAGTAGTATCAGTAATCACGACATGGGCTATATCTTCGAAGAGCTGATCCGTAAGTTCAACGAACAGTCTAACGAAACAGCCGGAGAGCACTACACCCCGCGTGAGGTAATCCGCCTGATGACGCGCCTGCTACTCGACCCGGATGCCGACAAGATCAAAGGTGAGAGCAAAATTATTGAAATCTATGATCCGACCTGCGGCACCGGCGGCATGCTGACGATCAGTAAAGAGCATATTTTGAGCGACATCAACCCAGATGCCAAAGTGTACCTGTACGGCCAAGAGCTTAACCCCCAGACCTATGCTATCGCCAAATCAGACATACTCATCAAGGGCGAAAACGCCGACCTGATCAAAGGTGGCAGCGGTGAGCATAGCGAGGACAGCACCCTCAGTAATGACCAATTCTTCGACAAGACCTTTGACTACGTAATTGCCAATCCGCCCTATGGCGTCGATTGGAAAAAGGACAAAGATGCCGTCGAAGCCGAAGCTGCTCGTGGCGAAGCAGGGCGATTCCCAGCCGGCACGCCAGCTGTGAGTGATGCCCAACTACTATTTCTCCAGCACATGATTAGCAAGATGCGCCCGGCGCACGAAGGTGGTGGGCGAGTAGCGGTAGTGCATAACGGTTCACCGCTCTTTACCGGAGCAGCAGGCAGCGGCCCCAGCGAGATTCGCCGCTGGGTACTCGAAAACGACTACCTTGAAGCCATAATCGCTCTGCCGACCAACATGTTCTACAACACTGGCATCGCCACCTACATCTGGGTGCTCACCAACCGCAAGACAGCAGCACGCAAAGGTAAAGTTCAGCTTATCAACGCGAGCGACATATTCCACAAATTGCGCAAAAACCTCGGCGACAAAAACAAAGAGCTCACTACAAGCGATATAGATCAAATTTTTAACCTATACAACGACTTTGCCGAAACCAAACAGAGCAAGATATTTGACACGACCGAGTTTGGCTACACACAAGTCACGGTCAACTGGACAGACGATGACGGCAAGCAAAAAGATACCGAGCAGATCCCACTCGACCAAGATATTGACGAATATTTCCAGCGCGAAGTCCTACCGCACCTGCCAAGCGCCACTATGGACCGCAAAAAAGACAAGATTGGCTACGAGATTCCGTTCAACCGCTATTTCTACGAATACGTCCCACCGCGCGACCTCGACGAGATTGATGATGACTTGCAACAAGTTACACACGATATCCTGAAGCTATTGAATGAGGTGACGGAGTAGTTATGAATGTTGCCCAACAGGATTGGATTAAAGAGCTGCCGCCAGGGTGGTCTCTTGCGTCATTGCGTGATGTACTTATTGAACGCAAAGATCTCAATAAAAACAGAGAAGAGACAAATATTTTGTCTGTGACAAACGACAGAGGCGTCATCAACTACAAAGAGAAGGGTAATATCGGAAATAAGGCCTCCGACGACATCGAGAGATATAAAAAAGTTTACAAAGGCGATATCGTTGCGAATAGCATGAATGTGATTATAGGTTCGGTAGGAATTTCGCCAGAAAATGGTGTGCTGAGTCCAGTCTATATTGTGATGAGACCAGCCGAAAAGGTAGATGTTCGCTACTACGATTACATATTCAAGGCAAAAGGGTTCCAGGCGCAACTCAAGCGTATAGGATATGGTATCCTTGATCACCGTATGAGAATACCGTGGGATAATCTAAAAATGCAGCTTTTGCCGAAACCAGATTTTGAAACACAGCAAAAAATCGCCGATTTCCTCGACACCGAAACAGCCAAAATCGACAACCTCATCACCAAGCAAGAGCAGCTACTCAAACTCCTCGAAGAAAAGCGCCGCGCCACCATCACCCACGTCGTCACCCGCGGCCTCAACCCCCACGCCGAACTAAAACAAACCAACATCCCCTGGGTTAGTAAAACTCCCGAGCACTGGGAGATTAAAAGGCTAAAAGATATATTTACAGCAAATGACGATGCACTTAGCCAAAAAACTGATCCCAACTATGAGTTTGAGTATGTTGATATTTCAAGCGTAGACAAATACGACGGAATTACAAATAAAGAGCTCATGAAGTTTGAGAACGCACCATCGAGGGCTAGACGAATGGTCAAGCAGGGGGACATCATTATCGGCGCAGTCAGAACCTATCTCGAGGCAATAGCTCAAATTACGGAAGAGGTGCAAAATGTGGTGGTTTCAACTGGCTTTGTAGTTATGAGACCAAAAAAACTTACCGATTCTGATTACTATATTTACGCACTAAGAGCTGGGACTTTTATGGCGAGCGTAGTAGGCAATAGCGATGGAGTGAGCTATCCTGCCATAAATGCAGACAAGCTTATGTCGTTGCACATTCCTGTACCACCACCAGCCGAAAGGGTCGAAATTGCAGCTCACTGTAAGGCTGAAATGAAGCAGATGGATAAGTTAAAGCAAAAAATCCAAACCCAAATCTCCCTTCTCCGGGAACGCCGCACCAGCCTCATCTCGCATGCAGTAACTGGAAAAATTAGGGTATAATCAAAATATGAACAAAGGTGATAATATTGAGCTGACTTTATCTGATGAACTAGATGGCAAGCCTATTTCTCCATCTCATGTTAGCTTAGCTATGCTCAAAAAGTTCTTAGATGATGTAACAAAATTTGTAAAAAAGGATGGCGATAATAGCCTAAATAAGGTGCCTGTAAGCCTAAAGGAAGGTTCGGTAGCGATTGCTTATAGTTCTGACACTAAAGAGGCTCAAGAGATTGCTATAGATTGGGATCGCTTAATTCACGGCAGAGAGATAGATAAAGTGCCAGCTCACCGGGTAGAGATTTTCAATAAATGGCAAACTGAGGCCAAAAGAAGTCCTAAACGTGAATATGCTCTAAAGAAGCGTGTAAATGGCAAGATGGTCCGAGAGGCAATTACAAAAGATACTAATTTGATTGTGGAGGAGCCTGCTCTAGCGGACGTTGAGGATTATGTATTTGGTATGGTTACAGACTGGGGCGGCCAAGACAGCCCTAATATTCATATCAAGCTTGAAAACGGCAAGACGCTGATGATTTCGGCACGACATGATCAGATAAAAAACGAAAAAGAAAACAGGGTTTATCATTGGCAACTGCTTCGCGTTCGCGCAAAAATGAATATTCGAACAAAAGAACGTATTGCGTATAGCCTCATATCTTTTGAAGAGTACGATCCAAAGTTTGATGGCAAAGAATTTGACACCTTTACAAAAAAGGGTGCAGAGGCATGGAAAGATATAGACGCGACAGAGTGGGTGGAGCGTCAACGAGGCAACATAGATGATTGAAAGGCAGACCCACAGTGCAAAATTCCGTATTTCTTGACACAAGCTTCCTTATTTCTTTAAGCGTGCCTTCAAGAGCACATCATGAAGCGTCAAAATTATATTACCAATACTTTATAGACAATAGATATGTCATGTTCGTGTCGACGATTGTCTTATCAGAATTCTGCCGCAAACAACCGATGTCAGACCTACCGATGAGAAATTTCATTGTAGTACCATTTAACATAACAGATGCTCTCAGGTCCGCAGAGTTTGCCGAGATCTTGCAAGACGCCCAAAATGGTGACGCGGGGTCTCGAGACCGACTCAAAGACGACGAAAAGATCATAGCACAAGCGGACATGAAGCAGTCAGGCTACCTGATAACAGAAAACGGCTCCACGATGGCAAAATACTGCGAAAGACTCGCGAACGACGGACACACCGACCTTCGGACTATACGCTCCTCAGATGGCTTTGATGAAGCGCATTTTAATGGTGGCCAGACTACTATATTTAACTGAGAGAATTGAGCAATAGTATAGCATGAAACAAAAAATCCAATATCAAATCCTCATCTACCACGCCGTTACAGGAAAAGTAAGTATATGATGAAGCCGAGGGACAAACTATCTATAGAGTCACTTGAACGGATCGCTATTGTTATTTGCGGCGGAAGCATAGAGTACACTACAGGCGGAAACGAATACTTTACCGCACCGTATCGTACTATGCACGATATTAGCCTATTGATGAAACACGTAGGTCTTACTGTAAACTCAACACTTAGTCGCTACAAAGCAATTATTGCGACACTCGTAGACAATAACTCGCACGCCACGATGACAAAGTTAATAGCAGAAGCAGTCAAGCCGATAAAGTTTATAACGTCAGGATCTGACCTAGACGCAACAGTTGAGTATTTAAACACTGTCTTGAGTTTTGATGGCCTGCAGGTTAAATTGAAAAACAACATAGCGAAGTTGATTCCGGTTTCGCCGTCATACATAGAGACTGACGAGCTAATAGATATCCGTGGTACGGGCGGTGACTATGTAGAGTTCTTGCGTTACTATGACGAAAAGATTGACACGCGCCTGCAGAATAGTGATTATGACGGTGCAATAACCGTCGCCAAAACAAAGATAGAAAGGCAATTGGATTTTATCCATGAAACTATTGCAGGCACGTTTGACAATAAGGCTGATTTCAACCAGAAGTATAAAGCGGTGACGAAGCTTATTAATCTCGATGTATCCAGTGGAGCAGACAGGCCTTTAAAGAAAATCCTCTCGGGACTTTTCTCAGTCATAGATGGTATGGCACAACTACGAAATGAAGTCGCGGACTCACACCCAGCACAGTATCGCGCAGAAGAGCGACACGCTATACTTGCTGTTAATGCCTCAAGAACGATAAGTGCCTTCTTACATGACGTGTGCGAGAATCAAATGCATGACGGATACCCACTGATTACATGGGCCAAGTTGGATGAGATGATAGATGTGCATATAGATTTTGCGGCGCAGCGAAAATTAGATGAGGCGAGAGGAAAATAGAACGATGGATAACTTTTGGGAATGGGTGCAACGCACTAGTGCAGTAATCGCAGCTATCTCGTTACCGTATCTTGTACTGCGCGAGAGAAGGAATGTAGCCAAGCTGTCCTACGAGTTCTCGGGCAGTTCAGGTAAATCCTACAAAAAGGGTGGTAAGGAGTATCGCGAGTTTATCTTTAACGGCTATATTAAAAACCATAGTTTGCACCCAAATTCCGTGACGAAGACTTATATGATTGTATGGAAGAATCGCAAGCTAGGCTCTACGTTACGCTTAGGCTACGGAAAATACGATATAAAACTTGATGATGGAGCTGCACTCCAGCTTCCTCTTGTGTTGAATCCTAGAGAGTCCAAAAAACTGCAAATAACCCACGATACAATCGTCACTGGCACTGCCGATGAACAGATACTGAAAGAGTTTTATGAGCTAATTCCAGGATCAAGATTCTATCTGCCAAAACACACTTATGAGCTTGCATTCGAGGATCCCGATGGGAATATATTTGATAAAAACGGAAAACTTATTAGCCTCAAGCTTATGAACCTTAACTGGTCGCTTGATAATACCTTTGATAAACTGAAAGATGGAAAATATCCTCCATTCCTCAAGCAGAAATTTGCAATCAACAAAGAGAGAGCAACTTTGAGGCTCAGAAGACTGGGCCGATGGCTGGGAATAGCAGCGTAGGAGATAGCACATGAACGAACTAAAAGAAATCAATTTTGAAAAATACATCACCGATTATTTGGTTGATGCCAATGAATACGAGCTGCGCGGGGCAGACGAGCTGCGCGTGCCGGTGAAGGACAAAGACTATGATCGAGCGTTAGCTATAGATGTGGCGACCATGCAGCAATTCATCGAGACAACTCAGCCTGACGAATGGCAACGACTGGTAGATATGTACGGCGCAGACGATGCTGCTATGCAATTTGCGCGACGGGTAGACCAAGAGCTAACTGGCATTGGCGTGCTACAGGTGCTGCGCGATGGTGTGACGGACCGCGGTGTGCACGTAGAATTTATGTTCAAAAAGCCGAATAGTAGTATCAATACTGAGCATTTTCGCCTGTACAACCAAAATATCTTTACCGTGCAGCGCCAGGTTTACTTCAGCCCACGCGACGAGAGGTCGGTAGACATGGTGCTGTTTCTGAACGGATTGCCGATGATTACGCTAGAGCTAAAGAACCAGCTGACCAACCAGAACTATAATCACGCCATCCGCCAATACCGAACCGATCGTAAGCCAACCGACAAACTGTTTGCGTTTAAGCGCTGTTTGGTGCACTTTGCGATGGATAACAATGAGGCCTACATGACAACAGAAGTAAAAGGTCTCAGTACGCATTTCTTACCGTTTAATCGTGGGCACGAAAATGGCAAAGGCAATCCACCCACAGAGGGCAAGTTTGCCACTCACTACGTATGGGAGGATGTGCTTACAAAGGATAGTGTAATAGAGCTAGTGAGTAACTTTATGCACGTACAAGTAGAGAAGAGGAAAGACAAGCAAACCGGACGGGTTACAAAAAAAGAGACTCAGCTATTTCCGCGCTATCATCAGCGCGATGTGGTACGCAGGTTACTAGCGGATGCAGAAGAAAATGGCGCCGGCAGAAACTACTTGATTCAGCACAGTGCTGGAAGTGGCAAGTCGAACTCTATTGCATGGGCGGCACACAACTTAGCAAATCTATATGACGATAACGATGAGAAGGTTTTTGATAAGATCATTGTGATTGTTGATCGTCGAATACTCGATAAGCAATTGCGCCAAACGGTGACTCAATTTGAAAAGCAACGCGATGAAGTAAAGGGCGTTACGTCATCAAAAGAGCTCAAAGAAGCTCTAGAAGACAAAACCAAGATTATCGTATCGACTCTGCAAAAGTTCCCGGTAGTAGTTGATCTGATGGAGAGCCTACACGGCAAGAAGTTTGCCGTCATAGCCGACGAAGCGCACAGTAGCCAGAGCGGTGAAAGCACCAAGGCACTCAAGCAGACATTGGCAAACCTAGAGACAGCCGAGCAAGAAGATGCTGCCAACAGCGAACAGGAAGATCCGGAAACACAGCTAGCGCTACAGGCGCAGGCTGCACGCGGGAAACTTTCGCACGTCAGCTTCTTTGCCTTTACTGCCACTCCAAAAGAGAAGACCCTGGAGCTATTTGGCGAACGTGGCAGCGACGGACGGTACTACCCGTTTAGCTTGTATAGCATGAAGCAGGCTATTGAAGAAGGATTTATCATTGATGTTTTAAAGAACTATACGACACACCGCATGTACTTTGAGCTTGTGAAGAAGGCAGGAGAAAATGATCCTGAGTTTGAAAAAAGCAAAGCGTATAGACTAGCGGTGAGCTACGCTGACCTGCATGAGAGCGGTATCGAGAAGAAAGCCGAGCTTATGGCGGAGCACTTCCGTGCCCAGATAGAGAAGCTTATCGACGGCAATGCCAAGGCTATGATTGTCACTAAGTCACGACTGCACGCGGTACGCTACTATCAAGCTCTACGTGATTATCTGGCAAAGCGTGGCTACCCAATCAAGGCGCTGGTGGCATTTAGCGGTGAGATAAACGGCGAAACAGAAACAAGCCTGAATGGCTTCCCCGAAACACAAACGGCTGAAACTTTTGATGAGCAGGATGAATATAAGTTCTTGGTGGTAGCCAACAAGTATCAGACAGGGTTTGATCAGCCAAAATTGGCTGCTATGTATGTCGACAAAAAGCTTGGCGGCGTGGGAGCAGTACAAACACTTAGCCGTCTCAACCGCACTATGCCACGGAAAGATAATGTATTCGTACTAGATTTCGTAAACGACGCAGACACAATCCAAGAGGCATTTCAGCCGTATTACACCAGCACCATACTATCCGAATCTACAGATCCAAATATTCTATATGACCTGAAGCGTGACTTACTAAACTCAGGTGTGTTCTCGATGGAGTCGGTGCGAGATCATTATGCGCTACTGATTCATAGAAACGACGCCAACCAAGCGGTTGTAGCCGGCCTACTAGATGAAGCTGTCGACATATTCCAAAAGCTCGAAGAAGATGATCAAGAAGAGTTTCGTGGCAAGGTAGATGATTTTGTACGTAAGTACAGCTTCATCGCTCAGTTATTTACATTTGGTGATGCTGATCTTGAACAATCCTATGAGTACACTCGCAATCTACGTAAAAAACTTCCAAAATCAAAGGAAGAAATGCCAGAAGGGTTGCTAGACGAAATTGACCTCAGTAGCATCGCTATCACTAAAGGAACGAAACACACTATCGGGCTGACAGATGGTGAATCCGAGTTAGATCCAATGAGTAGCAACGACCGCAACACCAAGCCCATGGATGAGATGGAACGTCTGTCACTCATTATTAAGAGCATTAATGAACAATATGGCTTGCCAGCAGATATGGAAATTGATGGTATAGAACTAGTCACTCGCGTGAAAGACCGTGAAGACGTAAAGAAGGCTATCGCAAACAATCCACGTGGCGCAGCAAAAACACGTTTCCAGGAGGTGTTTGAGGAAGAGCTGATGAAAATGTTTGAAGAACGAGCCGCATTCTACTCAGCACTAGATAATGACCCGTCTCTCAAAGAAAACATTTCAGAAAAAATTTTCGAAGAACTCTACGCGAATAAGTCATAGTGAAACAGTGGTGGCTATACGCACTAAAATTAGAACAGGCAAGCCTCTTTGGCGAATAATGGAGTAGATATGAGTAATTACTATAAAGTCATGCTGGGTAAGGGAAGTGCTTTTGCTGAAGAGGCAAAGGCTGGAGAGTTTATAGGTGCAGATTTTGGTATAGAGAAAGATCTAAAAAACAATTTACCAGATGACTGGAGAGAGTTTAATCGTAAATATATCCCAGTATATCTGGCAAAAAACCCCGATAAGACAAAGATAGGTGCCGGCCTAGCTTGTGGCCAACTCTGGACCATTGCCAAAGGTATTCAGGTTGGTGATATTATACTTAGCCCAACCGCTCGAAGAAGTGGCATATACATGGTAGGCGAGGTTTTGAGTGAATATACCTACCACCCCGACCAATCACTACCTCACAGACGCCAAGTGAAATGGTTTGCAGAAGTTGAACGTCAAAAAATGACTACCGAGCTGAGAAATTCTATCGGTGGAATAACCACTGTTATAAATTTAGATAAATACCAAAAAGAACTAGAGCTACTTATTGAACACCCTGACATACAAGTCGCAACTGACGAATCAGTAGAAGATACAAGTGTTTTTGCACTAGAGAAGCATCTTGAGGACTTTTTAGTCCACAATTGGAAATACACCGAACTTGGGAAAGATTACGACATTTATGAGCAAGATGGTGAAATAATCGGACAACAATATCCATCTGACACAGGACCAATAGACATTTTGGCAGTTAGCAAAAATAAAAAGGAAATCCTAGTAGTCGAGCTAAAAAAGGGAAGGATTAGCGATGTGGTCATGGGTCAGATCCAGCGCTATATGGGCTACGTTCAAAGTGAGTTAGCAGAAAAAGATCAAAGGGTTAAAGGAGTCATCATTGCGCTTGAAGATGACCTCAGACTCCGCAGAGCTTTAAGTGTAACTCAAAACATCGACTTCATGTCATATGAGGTAAAGTTCAAATTAAACAAAAAATAAATTGTGTTTCTATAAATTAACTATTGCCATAAGAACAGGAAACGTACACTAGAATCTGCCTAACATATGTTAAATATTGCCTTTGCTTGACAAGTGTTGACAGGTGTGTTATAATGTACTATAAGAAGAATTTACCTCGGTACAAATGAAAATAAATGTAACCGTTAAGCCGAATTCTAAGCACCGCGAGCAGGTAGTTACTAATGAGAATGGTAGCCTGACTGTATTTACCAAAGCCGCTGCGGTGGACGGTAAGGCAAATGATGCAGCTACAAAGCTACTTGCTAAACACTACGGCGTTAACAAAAGCAGAGTACGGCTAATCCGGGGACACACCTCGAAGCAAAAGCTTTTTGAGATAGATATTGATCTAGACGAAGAGCGTCGCAAGCAAGAAATCGCTGATCAAGTGATAATTATTAACCAAGTAATTTTATAAAAGATACAAATCGCCCTGAAGGCGATTTGCCCTTGGTCTTTTGTGACCTTACACACCTCTCCTGGTTCGGATGTTAGTCAAAAATACAATATCTGCCTAAGGACGTGTTTAAGCCCTTCTTCTGCTTTAAAAAATAGAAAGAAGAAGGGTGAGTTGTCCTTAGCATTGTATTTATTGACAACGAGCCGAGGCAAGGGAGGGGTGTGGGCCGAGTTTCTTTGCATACTTTCTTGTCGATACAAGAAAGTATGGACTTGTTTCTTCGTCTAAAGAAAATAATGAGCTGTTTTATATAGGCTTGATTAATTTCGCAAAAAGAATAGGAAAATCGCTAAGAAAACACAAGATATATTTATCCACAGGTAGTAATGCTTATCTTTGACTTGACAGACTGGCTATGATACGGTTATGCGTAAGTGTACCTGACATAAAATAAATTGCGAGAAAGAAAAAGTACAAAGAGATGGCGGAGTTACCAGAAAAACAAGTCAAGCGACTAAAGTCCTTGATTCAAGAGGCCGAGACTAATTTAGCGGCTGCCAGAGAATTACTTATTAGCCTAGTCGGTGATGACGTGGTGTCTACACCGGCAACTACCGAGGAGCAGGTGGGTAAAATCATCGAAGGTGTATTCGATGGCCAAAACATGGTGGGCAGCGATGCTAAGACCTATCCAGTGCCTGCAAACTACGCTAGCAAATCCAAACTAGTCCAAGGCGACATCCTAAAGCTAACGATTGCCGATGACGGAGCATTCCTCTACAAGCAAATTGGCCCAATCCCACGCAAACAAGTGGTTGGCACCCTGACTCAAAAAGACGGTCATTACACCGTAAATTACGAAGGCAAAGATTACCGCGTGCTATTAGCTAGCGTAACTTACTTCAAGGCAAAGCCTGGCGATCAGGTAAGCATCAACATCCCAGAAGACGGCAATGCCGAATGGGCTGCTCTAGAAGCTGCCTTGTAGTTTAGAGCTACTGCGACTTCCTGCTCATGTTTATAGAGCTAATGTGGGTTATTATCTATATTAATTATGGGTCAAAGATTTGAAAACTTTGCAGCAGTATCAAAAACTGTTGCAGAAGGAACTAACTACTGGATTACTCCCGCCAATGTAGTAAGCCCTATTGGCTTGGGTTTAAGTATAGATGGATCCAACAAGCTAGGCACGTGGAGCGGAATATGTGAAACCGCAATTGGTTTTGGCTTAGATGTAGCCGACGGCGCGTTGGCCAGAGCGACCGACACTGCTTCGCCAAAGGGAGAGATACTGGACGCCACCCTGGATAAGATAAAGGTTGGCTATTTTGCGCTTAAACTATTCCAGGAAAACAGAGCTCCAAAAGGCTTAATTGGAGCTGTGGCTGCTCAGAACTCATTGAATGCGGCTATAACTCTTTATGACAAGTATACGAACGAAATTCCACGAGTCCACCCAGTAAAGGAAGGCAAGCGTGGTATGTTTGCCCAGAACTTAGGATTAGGGCTACATGCTGTCGGTACAAAACTTACAGAAACTCACCCTGCCGCCGGAGCTAGTGTAAAAAAACTTGGTAGCGTCGTGGGTTACTCTGGTGTAGCGCTAAGTCTTGTGGCTTCGGCCAAATATGCCCGAGCAGCTGGCTTAATCGACAAGACTGAGTAATATATAAACAGTTTATCCCCGTGTTATAAACAACAGGGGTGGTCGTCGGCGCATAAGCCGAGTATAATAGAAGAACAAAGAGAGAGGGTGGTGTCCGCCAAAAGTCAGACACCTTATTTTTATCAGAAATTATGGGTCAAGCATTCTATAGAAAGTATCGATCAAAAAGCCTGGACGAAGTCGAGGGTCAACAACATATTACCCAGACGCTAAAGCGCGCTATAGAAAAGGGCACTATCAGCCATGCATATCTATTCACTGGACCACGCGGTGTTGGCAAAACTTCTGTGGCTCGAATCCTAGCACACCAGATAAGTGACTTGCCATATACTGACGAAAGCACCCATCTAGACATTATCGAAATTGACGCAGCTAGCAATCGGCGCATAGACGAAATTCGTGACTTGCGCGACAAGGTTCATATTGCACCCACTAGCGCAAAGTACAAGGTCTATATTATCGACGAAGTCCATATGTTGACTCGCGAGGCCTTTAACGCACTGCTCAAGACGCTTGAGGAGCCGCCAGCTCATGTTGTGTTCATACTGGCAACTACCGAAATCCACAAACTACCAGAGACGATTATCAGCCGCACCCAGCGCTTTACATTTAAGCCAATTAATACAAAAACCGCTGTAGAACATCTGGCCCAAATAGCCAAATCAGAAAATATCAAAATAGACGAGGAGGCTCTAACTCTACT
>CAZBLG010000013.1:0-14992 GCA_964492805.1 uncultured Candidatus Saccharibacteria bacterium | reverse complement strand
AACGACGAAGTTGAGATCGTTGGTGTTCGTGACACTCAGAAGTCTGTCGTAACCGGTATCGAGGCCTTCAAGAAGAACCTCGACAAGGGTCAGGCCGGTGATAACGCTGGTTTGCTACTTCGTGGTATCGAGCGTGAAGATATTGAGCGCGGTCAGGTATTGGCTAAGCCAGGTTCAATTACACCTCACACCGAGTTTGAGGCTGAGGTTTATATCCTAAAGAAGGAAGAGGGCGGTCGCCACACTCCATTCTCAAAGGGTTACAAGCCACAGTTCTACTTCCGAACTACTGACGTTACTGGTGAGGTGGAGCTACCGGCTGACAAGGAAATGGTCATGCCTGGTGACACACTAACCTTTAAGGTTAAACTACTTGCACCAATCGCTATGGAGCAGGGTCTAAACTTCGCAATCCGCGAAGGTGGACGCACTGTTGGTGCTGGTGTTGTGACAAAGATCAACAAGTAAATTGTTTCTTTAGTTCACACAAAAACCCCCTCTAGTATGAGGGGGTTTTTGTATATTAAAACTTTATTTATGCTTACGGTATGATACAATAACACTATTAAATAGACGCGAAACAAAAAGGAGAACAGTGTGAACAGGCAAAAAGCAGTGATTGTAGGTGTAGGAATGGTGGGTTCGACGGCGGCCTATACACTGGCGACTAGCCACGTAGTTGATGAGATAGTGTTAATTGATCGGACGGAAGAGTTGGCTTGGGGCCAGGCGGCTGACATTAATGATGCGATGGGTATAGAGAGTGGAGTTCGAGTGCGTCCTGGCACCTACGAAGACATCAACACTGATGATATCGTGATTATCACTGCCGGTACATCTCAGCAACCTGGCCAAACTAGGATGGAGCTTCTTGAAGTCAACGCAGGAATTATGCGGAGTATTGTCAAAGATGTCATGGCTCGTAGCATCGAACCTTTTATAATAGTCGTCTCAAATCCCGTAGATGTGATGACCTATGTCGCACTTGAGGCTTCAAGGTTGCCGAAATATCGAGTGTTTGGCACCGGCACGACGCTTGATACATCTAGGCTCAAGTCGCACCTGGCGGACCATTTGGATGTAAATAGCCGAGAAGTTGACGTCTACATACTAGGTGAGCATGGCGACTCATCCTTTTCGACCATTGAGACCGCGCAAATTGGCGAAGTGCCGATCCGGGAGTATCCTGGTTTTGAAGAGCACATGATTGAGAATATTGAGCAGCAAATTCGCGATCGCGCCTATAGAATCATTGAAGCGAAGAAGTCGACTTACTACGGCATAGGTCAAGTCATCGCCAAAGTCGTCGGAGCACTACGAAAGAGCTCTGGTAGTGTTTTTCCAGTTAGCTCGTATGTTCAGGGTGAGTATGGCCTCGACGGCGTAGTCCTTGGGCTGCCCTCGATAGTCAACTCAGATGGCGTGCGTATACTGGCCGGCTATCAGATGACCGAACGACAGCAGGCAGCGCTTGAACTGTCAGCTGAGGTGGTGAATCAAGCGATTTCGCACGTATCTAGCCAGGACTAGTTGCGTGCCGTAGCTGCATCTGTTATAATTCACTTCTAGTATTAATAAATTACTTCGAGAACTTGGCCAGACAGAATAAGCCTGATTCGAGCACAAGGTTACGGAGTTGCACATAAAGGAGTTAAGATGGCCGAAGGTACAGGTATCAAGATCCGCATTCGATTGAAGGCGTACGATCACAAGGTGATCGATCAGTCAGCAAAGCAAATTATTGACACAGCGATCCGCACAGGTGCTGAAGTAGCGGGTCCGATTCCGCTGCCAACTCGCCGCAGTACGTTCACCGTGGTTAAGAGTCCTCACGTCTATAAGACTGGTGGTGAAACATATGAAATGCGCGTACACAAGCGTCTAATTGACATCACTAGCGCCACACCAAAGACTATCGACAGCCTGCAGAACCTCAGCTTACCAGCTGGAGTAGACGCAGAAATTCGTATGTAGTTAATGATGCGCTAAATATAAAAACCCGCTCTTCAAAAGCGGGTTTTTAGTTTGTGTCAGCCTAGGCTTCAGGTGTCTCTTGTGCACTTTCCGTTGGGATATATGGCTCTGAAACTTGTATCGACTCTATCTGGTTGTAGATATCATTGATATCAGCCTGGAACTTGAGGATCCATGCCGTAAAAGCGATAGATATAACCGCTATAACTAGCCAGTATGCAGTTTGCCTTGTCACCTCGAAGGTCATAAATGGTCGAGGATCTTTGTAGAGATGAAATGACTGCATAGGTACGATTTTAGGCTTTTTGGGAGCTTTCTTGCGGGCAGTAGTCTTTTTTGCGGTCGTGGTTGATTTCTTTGGTGCAGTCTTTTTCGTTGCCATTTCTATAACTCCGTTTAAGTACTTTTAAATTGACTAATACTCGTATTATTGCGCATTGAACTACAAAACACAAGCGCCTTGGAATTTTTATCTTTGGCTGATATACTAAAATTCATACATGGCGAACAAAAACCAAAAAACTCGTACCTACGCACGTCATCGCTCTAAGTCTAGTGAGTTTTTTAGCCGCAAGGGCAATGAGCGTTTTTACGAGAAGGAAAGTGCATTTTTTCTAAAATTAGTGGTCTTCATCATGTTAAGCGCTCTATGGCTTCGCCTAGAAAATCCGATATCCGCTGGTCCACTAGTCATCCAGGCCATACCCCTGGGACTGATAATCGCCCTGCTACTAGTAGTTAAAATAGAGAAATATCAGTTCAATCGTAAAATCTGGTACGCCACACTGATTTTGATGGCGATTTTGACGTCATTTACACCAGTGGGAATTATAATTTAAGCTAAGGTGATGGTCAGTGTGCCAGGAGATTTTTTAGTGCGAAAAAATAATTTACCAATAAAAAGTGGTTTCACCATCGTCGAGCTGCTAATAGTAATTGTAATTATCGGTATTTTAGCGGCTATATCAATCGTGGCATACAGCAATATATCTAACAAGGCGACTGAAGCTACCCTGCAGTCAGATCTAAACAATGGATCAAAGCAGCTAGAAATTGCTAACATCACAGCTGGTGGCTATCCGGGTGCTCTGCCGAGCGATACACAAGCCAGCTCCGGCAACACCCTTTACTACAGTCAGACTGGCTCTGGCTCGGGCTATTGCTTGACCGCCAGCTCGCCTCGATCCAATACCAAATCCTACTACACCTCAGACTCTCAAGGAGTAACTGAAGGCTCCTGTCCAGGCCACCCAGCAGGTGGGAGCGGTGCTATTTCTCACGGCTCTGTCATCCAGGACATAACTAGCGCCAATTGCCCAGCCACCCGCACTCGTGCCGTTGATGCACGTGACAACCACAGCTACTGGGTGCAAAAGCTGGCAGATGGTAAGTGCTGGATGTTAACTAGCTTGGCTTATGCTGGCGGGGGCACTACTACGCATGGTGACACGAAAACCCTCACTACTGGTGGCTCTGCTACCTTCACCCAGCCCAAGTACTATGTTCCCCCAGGTGCTAATCCCACCTCTGGAGCGACCAACCCCTCTACAGCTACCAACGGAACTGGTCAATACGGATACCTCTACAACTGGTGTGGTGCTATGGGTGGACAGAGTGGTGCATGTGCACCTGAAGGAACGTTCTCCCTACCTTCAGTGAATGCCACTACATCTGTCTGTCCAGCCGGCTGGCGATTGCCTACTGGCGGGACGGGTGGAGAGTTTTCTAGCCTAGCTATCGCATATGGCGCTACAGGCTCGTATGCAAGTGGCGGCCCTTCGCCATCAAACTGGCTAGGCAATCCTTTCATGGTGGTTTTTTCTGGCATTAGAGCAAGTGGCTTCAGTGCTCAGGGCACATCCGGATCTCTGTGGTCCAGCACGCCTGGTCCAAGCAACACAGATACTGCATACATGCTGACATACATGAGCTTTGAGTACAATCCGAGCGGCGATGCCGATAATTATAATATTGCTAGAGGCGTGCGCTGTCTAGCGTCTTAGCTAAATTTTCATAAAACCAATCAATATCATTGACAAAGTACTAAGATTCGTGCTACAATTATTCGGTAATCTAATTTACGCGTAATATAAAATCTATTCTCTTGATGAATGAGCAGGTCCGTAAAATACGGAAACCACACGTCATCAAGAGGTTTTAAATGGGAGTGAGGACAAGTGAAAACACTTCTCGGTACCAAACTTGGTATGACCCAGCTTCTGGCTGAAGACGGGCGCGCAATTCCTGTGACGCTTATTCAAGCCGGCCCTGTCACCGTTACTCAGGTGAAAACTGTCGAAACCGACGGTTACAATGCGGTACAGGTAGCATATGGAGCGGGTAAGAACCTGAGCAAGGCCGTTGCTGGTCACGTTAAACCAGCTAAAGTGACTCCGAAGCACATTCGAGAGGTTCGCGTTGACGAACTGACGGATGTTAAAGTCGGGGACCAAATCAATGTCTCGGTGTTTGCCGTAGGCGACACAGTCGACGCAACAGGCGTCAGTAAAGGTAAAGGCTTTGCCGGAACCGTAAAAAGACACAATTTTAGTACTAGTAACAGCTCTCACGGTGGGAAAAGTGTCGTCCGTCGAGTTGGATCGATCGGCTCAATGTACCCACAAAAGGTATTTAAGGGCAAAAAGATGGCTGGACGAATGGGCGCAGACCAGGTCACCGTCAAGAATCTTGAGGTTGCATATGTTGACCCGGAGACAAACTTGATTGGCCTTAAGGGCGCTGTACCTGGACCTCGCAAGGGTCTAATAGTCCTAGGAGGTAAGGCATAATGGCAAATTCAGTAAAACTTCCTAAGAGCATCTTTGATGTAGAGGTTAAGAACCATGAGCTACTAAAGGTGGCATATGACAGCTACCTTGCAAACTCACGCCTAGCCAGCGCTACCACAAAGCAGCGCGGCGAAGTTCGCGGCGGTGGTAAAAAGCCATGGCGACAAAAGGGTACTGGACGAGCACGATTTGGCTCAACCCGAAACCCAATCTGGCGTGGTGGTGGTGTAGTATTTGGCCCACGGGGCAATGAAAACTACACTAAAAAACTTTCAAAGACTGCCAAGCGAGTAGCGGTGCGTCAAGCTCTGACACTTGCCAATCAGGCCAAGAAAATCACCATAAAGGATATCGCAACAAGGGGCAAAACATCAGAAGTTGTTTCATTCTTAAGTGAAAACAAGCTAGATCGTAAGACACTGGTAGTCGTGGCAGAAAAGACTGATGAGCTGATGCGAGCGACCAACAATATACAGAATGTCCTGGTTGTCTCAGCTAGCTACTTGAGTGTGTATCACATCCTTAACGCGGATATGATCGTCCTATCGCCTAGTGCAGTTCCTGTGCTGGACGAATGGCTTGGGGAGGAGAAAGCATAATGAAACTTGCAAATATCATCCCAGTAGTCAGTGAAAAAGCCTACGCCCAGAGTTCCGAGAACGTTTATGTTTTCCGCGTACCGCTCAACTTCAATCGCAACGAGATTAAGGCGGCGGTTGAGGATCAGTTTGGTGTATCAGTAGTAAAAATTAAGACGTTGATTCAGGACGGCAAAGCCGTTAGGTTTTCTCGCGGCAAGCGTCGCTACCCTGGAACAACACATCGCAAAGATGTCAAAAAAGCCTACGTCACACTTAAAGACGGTGACAGTATCAAGGTGTTTGACGTCGAAGAGCAGACGGAGGAGAAGAAGTAATGGCTGTAACTCCTTACAACCCAACAACTCCGGCGCGTCGTGGCATGACGTCCCAGGATCTATCAGATATCACGACTAAGAAGCCGTTGAAGAGCCTGGTCAAGGCGAAGAAGCAGCGAGCTGGTCGCAATAACCAAGGTCGCATCACCACGCGTCATCGCGGCGGTGGCGTCCGTAGACACTATCGACTGATTACTCATAATCTGCCTGCAGATTTGACACTAACGGTTGAAGAAATTGAGTACGATCCGAACCGCTCAGCGCGTATCGCTAGGGTAAAAGACCAGCATGGTCTATATCACTACCTAATCGCCGATACTTCAATGGTCAAGGGCAAGACGATTCAGACAGGCGAGGCTGCACCAATCGAAGCATCTAACCGCCTGCCATTGTCGGCTATTCCAGTTGGTGCGCAGGTTCATTCAATTGAACTGACTGTCGGTAAAGGTGCGCAGATGGTTCGTGCAGCTGGCACTAAGGCTCAGCTTATGGCTAAAGAAGATGGCTATGCATCAATCAAGCTTCCGTCTGGTGAGGTTCGCCGAGTTCGACTTGAGGCAACTGCCTCGATCGGAGTTGTTGGCAACGTCCAGCACCAGAACATCAAGGTTGGATCGGCCGGTCGCAATCGACGCAAGGGCATTCGCCCAGGTGTCCGCGGTGTCGTGATGAACGCTACAGACCACCCACACGGTGGAGGTGACGGCGGACGACATGGTAGCGGTAAGCCGCCACGTACTCCGTGGGGTCAATTGACACTTGGCTATCGAACACGCCGACGAAAAAGCTCCAATAAGTTAATAGTAAGAACTCGCCATGACGCGAAGAGGAAGAGGTAATCCACGATGAGTAGATCACTCAAAAAGGGTCCATTCGTCGATGTCAAGCTGGCAAAAAAGGTTGCTGCTTTGGGCCTCGAAGACCGGACAATTATCAAAACTTGGGCGCGCGCTAGTACGATCACTCCAGAAATGGTCGGTCGAACAATAGCCGTTCACAACGGTCGAGTGCATGTCCCGGTAGTAATTAGTGAGAACATGGTTGGCCACAAACTCGGTGAGTTTGCTCCGACCCGTAAGTTCCGTAAGCACGGCGGAAAGGATAGGCGATAGGCATGAGCGAACAAGTTTACTCAGTCCGAGCCTATGCTAAAGGCGTTGAACAGGCTCCACGCAAGGTTAGTCTAGTCGCTGCACTAGTACGCGGCCGAACAGTTGCCGATGCCCTGGTTATTCTTGATCACGTACCACGGCGCGCTAGTTTGCCGGTGAAAAAGGCAATTGAAAGCGCTAAGGCAAATGCTATAAATAATCACGGACTTGATGGCAATACCCTGCTCATCAGCACACTTTCAGTCACCACTGGAACTCGCCTAAAGCGATTTAAGCCAGCCTCTCGTGGTCGTGCATTGCCATTTCAGAAGAAAACATCGAACATTTTGGTTGAAGTAACTGGTAGCGAAAAGCCAAAGAAGGCTCCAGCTAAAAAGCCAGTTGCCGAGACAGCTATAAAAGCCGACAAACCGGCGACAAAGGAGGAGAAGTAAATGGGTCAGAAAGTAAACCCAATCAACTTCCGCCTGCAAGTTCACAAGAACTGGAGCTCTCGTTGGTTTACGGCCAATAAGAAAGAGTTTGCTCGCGCTATTGCGGAAGATCATCAAATTCGCGAACTGATAGAAAAGAAGTTCGCATCACGCCCAACCATCAATCAAATTGAGATTGAGCGAAGTGCCAACCTCATCACTGTAACCATTCACACCGCTAAGGCTGGTGTAGTTATTGGACGTGGCGGAGCTGGAGTCAACGAACTGAAGAAAGACATTGAGAAGATCGTTGGCATGTCAGTGCGCATAAACATAGAAGAAGTGCGTCGACCAGAGCTAGCAGCTAAGTTAGTTGCTGAGAATATCGCCAGGCAGCTTGAAAGGCGAATTAATTTCCGACGGGCCACTAAAATGACTGCACAGAACACCATGGCTGCCGGCGCTAAAGGTATTCGTATCGAAGTAGCAGGGCGATTGAACAACGCCGAAATGGCGCGCCGCGAAAAAGTGATCGAGGGCTCAGTACCACTTCACACTATTCGTGCCGACATCGACTTTCACACAGCTCGCGCTCAGACACCTTCGGGAGTCATTGGCGTAAAAGTATGGATCTATAAAGGTGAAAGGAGCTAAGCGATATGTTGTTACCAAAGAAAACCAAATATCGTAAGGTTCGCATCGGCAAGAATCGTGGCAACGCGACTCGCGGTAATTACATCGCCTTTGGTGATTTTGCTCTACAGTCACAAAGCAATGAGCGAATCACTTCACGTCAGATCGAGTCAGCTCGTCAGGCGATGACTCGTCATATCAAGCGTGGCGGCAAGATTTGGATCAGAATTTTCCCTCACACACCCGTCAGCCGCAAACCGATTGGGCTGAAGATGGGCATGGGCAAGGGAAATCCCGAGTTCTTTGTCGCAAAGGTAAAAGCTGGAACTGTCTTGTTTGAAATGAAGGGCGTATCCGAAGAAGATGCGCGCGAGGCAATGCGCCTAGCTAGCCACAAGCTACCCGTTAAGACCAAGTTCATCATGCGAGAGGAGGCCTAGACCATGGCACAAAATACCAAGAAGACTACTGTCAAAGAGGCTCAAGAGGTGAAGTCAGTTGAGGCTCTGGAGCAGGAGCTGACGACCAAACGAGCTGACCTACTGGAAGCACGCCGCTCAAACGCATCAGGCGAACTAGTAAACCCTCGCGCTATAACTTTTTACAAGAAAGATATCGCACGTTTGCTTACAGAAATTAACGAAAGAAAGGGCAAGTAATGGCTAAGCGTACACTGACTGGTGTCGTAACAAGCGCAAAACGCGACAAGACTATCACTATCACAGTGACTTCTCGTGAAACTCACCCGCTATACGGCAAACAGTACACCGTGAACCGCAAGTACACTGCTCATGATGAGACCAATCAAGCAGGCGAAGGCGATACGGTGATTATCATTGAAACGCGTCCGATTTCAAAGACTAAAAGCTTCGAACTTCAGAAGATTGTCGAGAAATCGCGTGGTTCAATTGAACTAAAAGATGAAACAGCCGAGGAGGATAAGGTATGATCCAGCAGGAATCGCGCCTAAAGGTGGCAGATAACTCTGGCGCAAAAGAAGTACTTTGTATCCGTGTGCTTGGTGGAACTGGTCGCCGCTACGCACGAGTTGGCGATATGATCGTCTGTTCTGTCAAAGAGGCCAGTCCGTCTGGCAACGTCGCTAGAAAGAGTGTTGTTCGGGCAGTTGTTGTCAGGACGAAAGATCAAATTCAGCGAAAAGACGGATCGACTATCGCATTTGATGACAACGCTGTGGTGATAATTGGTGATGATAAGCAGCCACGTGCAACTCGCGTATTTGGACCCGTCCCACGTGAACTTCGTGACTTAGGCTATAGCAAAATTATCAGCCTAGCACCGGAGGTACTATAATATGGCACGAATCAAAAAAGGCGATACAGTCAAAATCATCGCTGGTAAACACAAGAACACTACCGGCAAGGTTTTGGCAGTTAACTCAAAGGAGCAGACTGTACTGATTGAGGGAGTCGGAACGATGCACCGTCATTCACGCCCAACTCAGCTCAACCCACGCGGTGGACACCGAGACATTCATGTGCCGATGGACATCAGCAAGGTAGCTTTGGTGGTCGACGATAAGACCGGTGCTACTAGCCGTGTTGGATTAGTAAAGAACGCTGACGGAGACAAAACCCGTGTTGCCCGTCAGGCTAAAAATAAGGAGATTAAATAATGGCAGAGAAGAAATCAGCCATGCCAGCTCCTCGCCTGAAAGCCTTGTACCGTGAAAAGTACCAGAAGGAACTACAGGCCGAATTGGGCCTCGACAACGTGCACCAAGTGCCAGTTCTCGAGAAAATCGTTGTGAGTGTTGGTATTGGCAAAAATAAGGACGATAAGCGACACTATGAGGTCGTTAAGAATACTCTACAGAAAGTGACTGGTCAAATGCCAGTAGATCGCATGGCTAAGAAGTCTATTGCAACTTTCAAGATTCGAGCTGGAATGAACCGCGTAGGTATCAGCGTAACCTTGAGGAGTGCTAGGATGTATGAGTTCCTCGATCGCTTAGTAAATATCGCCCTGCCGCGAGTTCGTGACTTTCACGGCGTATCAGCTAAGTTTGATCGCAGCGGCAACTACAACCTAGGTATCGTTGAGCAGTCTATTTTCCCAGAGCTATCTTTTGAAGAGACGCAAGTTCTTCATGGGTTGCAGGCAACATTTGTCATAAGAGGTGAGCACCGCGACCACTCTCGAGCACTGCTTGAGAAGTTTGGTATGCCGTTTGAGAAGAAGGGAGACCAGAAGTAATGGCTAAAAAATCCATGATCGCCCGTGATAAAAAACGAGCAAAGTTGATCGCAAAGTACGCAGCGAAGCGTGCTGAACTAAAAGAACTAGGCGACCAAGAGGGTCTGCAGATGCTACCGCGAAACTCAAGCCCAGCTAGGCACAAAAACCGCGACAGCCTTTCGGGACGTCCACGTGCCTACATGCGACAGTTTGGCTTAAACCGTATTAACTTCCGTGAAAAAGCAGCCAAGGGTGAAATCCCTGGTGTAACGAAGAGTAGCTGGTAGGAAGGAAAGGAGAAACGATATGTCTATACAAACTACAGATCCAATCGCTGACCTTCTAACTCGCATTCGTAACGCGAAAATGGTAAGCAAAACAGAAGTCCGCGTTCCATCTAGCAAGATGAAGCGTGTAGTAGCTGAGCAGCTGATGAAAAATGGCTACCTGACAGATGTCAGGGTAGAATCAGCTAAGCCTCGAGATATTTTGGTCGTAAAGATCAATGAAGAGGGTGAAAACAGTACAATTCACCAAATCAACCGCATTTCTAAGCCTGGTCGACGAGTTTATGTCGCATCAGCTGATATTCCAAAGATCAAATCTGGCCGCGGACTGGTTCTCGTCAGCACCTCAAAGGGTGTGATGACCGGCACTGAGGCTGTTAAGAATAAGCTAGGCGGAGAGTTGTTGCTACAGGTTTACTAATGGCTGACTGGGAAAGAAAGATAGGAAAAGGTTCGGCTGACTTATCCAAAGAGGACAGGCTAAGGTTGATAGAGCCGGTTAAGAACTTAGGAGCTCTGGCTAGCAACCCTGAAGGCGAACTCAAAAGCAGCAGTCCAGATGCAATTAACGGTGAAGAAGATAATTAAGAAAGGAAAGATATGAGTCGAATCGGAAAACTACCAATCGAAATTCCGTCGGGCGTGACAATCACGGTTGACTCAGATGTTATTACTGTCAAGGGAGCCAAAGGCGAGCTGACCGTACCGCACCTGAGCGATGTGGCTGTTGCAGTCGAGGATACACAAGCAGTTGTCAGCCGTAAGGATGACGAACGAATTGCCAAGGCGCAGCATGGCCTGCAGCGATCTTTGCTGAACAATGCAGTTGAGGGCGTAACTAAGGGCTTTGAAAAACGCCTTGAAGTTAACGGAGTTGGCTTCCGCGTGGCAGCTAGCAACAATGAGCTTGATCTAGCACTAGGCTATAGCCACCCGGTTAAGTACAAAGCACCTGAGGGCGTAAGCATCACTAACGACAAGATGACTATCATCGTCGGTGGCATCAACAAGCAACAAGTTGGCCAGGTCGCTGCAGAGATCCGCTCCCTCCGCAAGCCTGAACCCTACAAGGGCAAGGGTATTAAGTATGCTGATGAGCAAATTTTGCGCAAGGCAGGAAAGACAGGTAAGTAATCATGACACAGCAAGATAAGAAATTACTCAACCGCAGCCTACGAAAAGATCGCGTACGTGCAAAAATCAGCGGTACAGCTGAGCGTCCACGACTGAGCGTAACAATCAGCAACATGCACGTCAGTGCTCAGCTAATTGATGACATAAAGCAACACACACTTGCAGCTGCGACTACTGTTGGTACCAAACAAGCCGGTACAGTGGCTGAACAGGCCGCGCAAGTCGGTGCGGATATCGCAAAGAAGGCTAAGAAAATTAAGATAAAGCAGATCGTGTTTGATCGCAATGGTCGCCAGTATGCTGGACGACTAAAGGCGCTCGCCGAAGCTGCACGTAAAGAAGGATTGGAGTTCTAGTATGGCTGAAGTAGCAGCAAATACTACCCCTCGCTCAGGCGGCGCACCTCGCGGTGGACGCCCACAGCAGCGCGGTGGTCGTCGCGATGACCGACGAGGTGGTGCACCAGAGGCACCAAAAGAGTTTGAAGAAGTAGTAGTAAATATTGACCGTGTGGCGCGAGTCGTCAAGGGTGGCCGCCGCTTCCGGTTTAAGGCACTTGTTGTTGTCGGAAATCGCAAAGACAAGGTCGGAGTCGGTGTAGCTAAGGGCTCAGACGTCCAATCTGCCATATCAAAAGCTACCGACGTAGCTAAAAAGCACCTGCTAACAATCGCCCTAAATGGCGAAAGTATACCGCACGATAGTGAAGTTAAGTTCTCTGGTGCTCGTGTTCTACTCAAGCCAGCTGCTCCAGGTACTGGTGTAATTGCCGGTGGAGTAGTTCGACAAATCATTGGCGTGACCGGTATTCGTAACCTGTTGTCAAAGTCTCTAGGCTCGACCAACAAGGTCAACATCGCCTATGCGACCGTTGAAGCACTTCGAGAGTTAGTTCCACGCGATCAGTGGCTTAACGCTGAGCCAAAGAAAAAGGCTCCAGCAGCTAAGAAAGAAACTCCAACCACCAAGAAAGAAACCCCAGCTCCTGCTAAGGCGAAAAAGGAGACTAAGTAATGAAATATAGTGATCTGCAAATTCAACCTAACAAGAATAAAAAGCGAGTTGGCCGCGGTATTTCAGCCGGTCAAGGCAAGACAGCTGGACGAGGTACAAAGGGTCAAAAAGCTCGAACTGGCAAGAAGTTGCGACCGATGTTCCAGGGTGGACAGCGAGCGCTAGCTCAGGCAGTGCCAAAGAAGCGTGGCTTTAGTTCACTCCGTACACCAGCTCAAGTCGTCTACTTGGATCACTTGAACGCTTTTGACGGCAAGATGGTTGATAGCAATGTACTTTTTGAAGAAGGCTACGTCGCCACACCATTTCACAACGTAAAGGTTATTGCCCGCGGTGAGCTAACCGTAAAGGTTGACCTGAAGGTTCAGGCTGCCTCAAAATCTGTCATCGAAGCTATCAAGAAAGCTGGTGGTACGTTTGAAAAAGTACCTACACCAATTCGACAGAGCAAAAAAGAAGCTGAAGAAGCAGCAAAATAATTCTGCGGTGACACTTTCCATAGTATACTAGTTCTAGTGTGCTATGGGCAGTAGTCATAGCAAGGTAATTAAACAGGGGTAATAACTACGATGATGAGCTGGAAGACCATTTTACGGTCATTTAAGAATAAAGACATGCAGAAGCGGCTGCTAATTGTGCTAGGTATAATTGTAGTTTATCGCCTATTGGCGCACATTCCAGTGCCTCTGGCTGAGCCAACACAGATGCGTGACGCACTTGGTGCGGTTCTTGGACAGAGCGACCTGGGTGGATTCTTAAACCTGCTGTCTGGTGGTGCACTGGCAAGCTTTTCGATCGTTCTAGTCGGGCTAAGTCCGTTTATCACCGCGAGCATTATCACGCAGCTGTTAACTAAAGCGATACCTAAACTCGAGGAGCTACACAAGGACGGCGAGTCAGGGCGCCGCAAAATACAGCAGTGGACAAGGATGATTTCTGTACCACTGGCGGTAGTTCAGTCGATTGCTTTCATATTTATTTTGCGTCAAACCATACTTGCTGGCGGTACAACTGTGCTTGCCGATCCGACGATGTTGGAGTGGGTAGTCGCGGTCACCGCCATGGCGGCTGGTTCAATCCTGCTGATGTGGCTCGGGGAGCTGATGACAGAGCAGGGTGTGGGCAATGGTATAAGCCTGCTTATTTTTGCCGGTATTATCAGCCAGCTGCCGTCGATAATGGCGACAGTATTTGCCTCACTGGCTGATACGTCAACCGGAGGACTCAATGTATTTAACTGGTTTACTCTGCCAATTAACCCATTGGCATTTTGGATATTTCTGGTCTTAGGCATATTGTCGCTGGCAGTTCTGTACTTCTTAGTCAAGATAAATGAAGCGCAGAGGGTGATTACTGTTAACTACGCCAAGCGAGTTCAGGGAAATAGCAGCTACGGTGGCATAAAAAGCATCCTGCCGATCAAGCTGATTGCCGCTGGCGTTATTCCAATCATCTTCGCCGTAGCTTTTTTGAGCCTGCCGCAATTCATTGGACAAGTGTTGAATGCCGCGGGCAACCCTGACATGCAGCCAGTTGCTGACAACTTGATTCTGTGGTTCCAGGCACCAAACCCGGGCGAGTTCACTGGTACAACTGCTGATGCCTTTGTCTATCCCGTGCTCTACTTCCTGCTGGTCATTGCTTTCACCTACTTCTATACAGGGATTGTCTTTAACTCGAATGAAATTTCCGAGAACCTGCAAAAGCAAGGCGGGTTCATCGAAGGAGTGCGCCCCGGCCTACAGACTGAGAAGTATCTTTCTCGCACGGTAAATCGGTTGATTCTGTTTGGATCGGTAGTCCTAGGTAGTGTGGCTGTGCTGCCGTTCATCGCTGAGTATCTGCTGTATAACCTGACGGGTATTACTGGAACCAACCTGTCAATTGGTGGAACCGGTGTGCTAATCGTGGTGTCGGTCGGCCTAGAGGCGCTACGCCAAATCAACTCACGAGCACTGATGGTGACCTACGACGACTATCAATAACATACAGATCGACATACAGGTCGACATGATATAGCTAAGACGGGCCCTGGATGAACAGGGTCTATCTTTTTATTATAGCACACATATTCGGCGCTTGTCAATAGTGCTTCAGGTTGGTCCTGCCTGGCTCTTGACAGTTATTGGAACTTAAAATACAATTAGCACCACAAATACCTCACTAAGTTAGCTTTACGGTGAGATTATCTATAAATATGCTTGCAGGCAGTCCAAGTTTGGTGTATAATTGACAACTGTAACTTATGGCGAGTCAAAAGGAAGTAATCAAGATGGTAGGCAAGGTAGTGGAAGCACTGCCTAATACTCAATTCAAGGTAGAACTAGAGAATGGCCATAGTATTATCGCTCACATTAGCGGAAAAATGCGCAAGCATTACATCCGCCTTGTTCCAGGCGATAAGGTAGAAGTTGAGATGACCCCTTACGATCTTACGAAGGGACGAATTAGCTTCCGCCTACGAGACGAACGACCAGCATACAAACGCTAGTTATTCAAAATATTAAATTTAACTTAGGAA
>CAZBLG010000012.1:12338-15048 GCA_964492805.1 uncultured Candidatus Saccharibacteria bacterium | reverse complement strand
CCCGGCGCCTACCACAATGGTAGCGTTTGGCTGTGGGATACTCACCATATCGCCAAGGGCATGCGCAGACTTGGCTACACGGAGCAGGCCGATGAAATAGACCGGAGAATGCTGAACGTTGTCAAGACAACTCATCTTTTGCCAGAGTATGTCCGAGGTGATGACAGCGACACTCCGTCTATTAATAGAGACATTGTCGAAGTTTATGACAAGACTTATCAACGAGACAATAGAGTAGAACAGCCACCACAAGAGGTCCAAGCCTGGACAGCTGCAGCCATTTTAGCTACCCAAAATCGCATCAACCGATCCTACGCCTCATCATCCTAAAAGCACCAGCTCCACATCAAGTTAGACGCTTAAGTTTAGTCTGTGAAGACGAAGCTAGAGGACTCCTTGTCGTAGTCAACATTGAGTTTAGCGCCCTCAAGCACATCTGCGTCGATAATTTTCTTGGCTAACTCATTAAGAATCTTAGATTGGACCACTCTCTTAAGAGGTCGAGCGCCGTAGGCTTCGTCAAAACCAAGCTCAGCCAACGCTTCTTTGGCTTGATCTGTAAATACAAGCTCAATAGACTTACTTGAGCGAATTTGCTCAACCACCCGCTCGAGCTGCACCTGTACAATATGTCGCATCTGCTCTTTATTTATCCGATCAAATACCACCACGTCATCTATTCGGTTTATAAATTCCGGTCGAAAATGCGCACTTAAGCTGCCCTGCAGAGTAGCCTCCAGTTTACTGAAGTCCTTACCGTCCCACGCCTGAATGTGTTGAGATCCGATATTACTCGTCATTATAATCACCGTATTAGCAAAATTAACCGTACGACCCTGCCCATCGGTAAGCCGGCCATCATCAAGCACCTGCAGTAGTACGTTAAATATATCCTGATGAGCCTTTTCTATTTCATCAAACAAAATTATGCTATATGGCCGACGCCTCACCGCCTCAGTCAGTTGCCCACCCTGCTCGTAACCAACATATCCCGGTGGGGAGCCAATCAGTCGCGACACAGCGTGCTGTTCCATATACTCACTCATGTCAATTCGGGTAATCGCTCGTTCATCATCAAAAAGCGACACCGCTAAGCTTCTGGCTAGCTCTGTTTTACCGACTCCCGTTGGGCCAAGAAACAGAAAAGAACCAATTGGCCGATTTTGGTCGCTGATCCCAGCCCGCGAACGACGAATCGCGTTGGCTACGGCGGAAACCGCTCGGTCTTGACCAATCACCCGCCTGTGTAGCTCAGCCTCCAAATTACCAAGTTTTTTGGTTTCACTTTCTTTCAGCCGGTCTAGTGGCACCCCAGTCCAACGAGATACTACTTCGGCAATATCAGCAGCATCCACCTCGTCACGAAGCAGTCGTTTTTGAGCTGGAATCTTATTCATTTCAGCGCGATAGTCAGCAATTTTACTCTCAAGATCCGGTATTTCTCCGTATTTTAATCGACTAGCGATCGCAAGATCACTTTCATTCTCAGCAACCTCAAGTCTAACCTTAGCTGTTTCGAGCTTTTCACTTTCGCTGTTTAACTTATCGATAATCGTCTTTTCTTTTTGCCATGACGACTCGAGCTCATCGGCTTCAGCCTTAAGTTTTGAAATATCTTGTTCAATTTCAGCTTTTCGAGCCTTTGCGCTGTCACTTTTGTCTTTTTTGAGCGCCGTTTTTTCAATCTGCAATTGCATAATCCGCCGATTCAACCGATCAAGCTCAATTGGCTTAGAGTCAAGCTGCATTTTTAACGCCGAGGTCGCCTCGTCAATCAAATCAACCGCTTTATCTGGCAAGAATCGATCGCTGATGTAGCGATCACTTAATCGTGCTGCAGCGACAATTGCATCATCAAGTATTTTTACCCCGTGATGCACCTCATACTTTTCTTGTAAACCCCGTAGAATCGCCACTGTGTCCTCAAAATCCGGCTCGCCAACATAGACCGGCTGAAGCCGTCGCTCCAGGGCTGCATCTTTTTCGATGTATTGGCGATACTCATTGAGTGTTGTCGCGCCAATTAAGTGAAGCTTACCGCGAGCCATCATCGGTTTTAGCATATTTGCCGCATCAATTGCTCCTTCAGCCTTACCAGCACCAACTATTGTATGAATCTCATCGATAAACAGTATGATTTCGCCCGCCGCTTCTTCGATTTCTCTTAAAACCGCCTGCAAACGCTCTTCAAACTGACCACGAAAGCCAGCACCAGCCAGCAGACTACTGATCTCTAGCCCAATCAATCGCTTGTCTTTAAGGCTATTTGGTATGTCACCTTTAATAATTCGCTGCGCTAAACCCTCGACAATTGCCGTTTTACCAACACCCGGCTCACCGATCAATACTGGGTTGTTTTTGCTTCGCCGACTAAGCACCTGCATGCAGCGACGAATTTCCTCGTCTCGTCCAATCACCGGATCAAGCTTGCCCTCACGAGCTAAGGTTGTAAAATCAAGTCCAAATTGTTCAAGTGGTTTTTTGATCTGTTCATCCCGTTGCATGATAGACCTCCTCTTTTTCTATATTACAAAATTAGCACTCGCAGGTCAAGAGTGCTAATTTGTTTTTGTAAGTATCTTTTAGCGCAGTCGCTTAACAGTGCCGCTATCATCAATCGTCAGTAGCGTTGAGGGCGCCGCATCCACTACTTCTTCGCCATCTACATACACCCCAACTTTCTCGCCAAAGTAGTCGATGGCCTGCTGGA
>CAZBLG010000012.1:5809-12238 GCA_964492805.1 uncultured Candidatus Saccharibacteria bacterium | reverse complement strand
CGCGCCACCACAATCCCACCTGTCATTAGGCAGTCAACAACATCGGGGCTGGTCAAACTAGAAACTACTTTCACAAATAGCCATAATACCAGTATTTTAAGTTGTATAATAGGGTAAGTGAATAAAGTCTTATTTAAAGGCATTGGTAGCCATGGCGTGTACCAGGTAGTCGAATGGCTGCACAATGGCAGACCCTCGCGACTTTTGCTGTCCGGACGCTCAGCCCCGCAGTCTGGACTAGCGCTCGACGACGACCCTGAGTTGCTATTTGACTATAACCAGCGTTTTTTAGAAATTGCCCTGAGCATCCGGCCGCAGTCAGTTTTGGTAATTGGCGGCGGGGCTTTTACTTTTCCAAAAGCCTTGGTTGAACGATTTGGCGAAGCGAAGGTTGATGTAGTGGAGATTGATGAGCTTCTGCCCGAGCTAGGACGTAAATATTTCGACCTACCTAATAGCCCAAACATGAAGATTATCACCGAGGACGGTCGTAGCTATATTGACCGCAGCCAGTCCAAATACGACCTGATTGTTGTTGATGCCTTCGCTGAGTACGATATTCCAAAAACTTTGATGAGCGTCCAGGCAACCGCCCAATACGCTCGCCTGCTTTCAAGAGAAGGCATCCTGGCGCTTAATGTAATTTCCACCTACTTTGGCAAGCCCTCGATAGCCCATCAGTTGCTAGCAAGCTTTAGTAAGTCATTTAAGTCAACCGAGCTTTATCCAGCCGATCCAAGCTACGGCCAAAACAAAGAACAAAATCTGATACTTGTTGCTACCAATGGCCCTGCGCCTAACCTTGACTACCTGCAGTCATTCTGCGTCCACCCCAGAGTGCCTGTCGACGAGAGCATGCAGATCAACGACTAGGGGCTAAGGACAATTTCCATAGCTTCACACTACAGCTATATCTAAACAGCTTCCAGAATCCCAGGGTTCATCCCTGGACTCTGGAGTTATATACGAAATCGATTTCCAGCCCTGTTGGGCGGTACGTGCCACTATATCGACATAGCGCCTAATGTAATTAGCCAGGATACTGAACTAATTGGCAGAGCTGAAGCACTTACTCTAGACGCGGTGTCGTGATTCGAGCACTAACGGCATCGAATCAAGCTTACGCATCGGCAACAAAAAATAGCCTTCATAGCCATCTACAGTAAAGTTAGCGCTGTCAGGCCTAACCATCAATGACAGCCCAGTGCGCGATGAGTCCAGCTCATCAGGTGTCAAATATTGCCTATCTGGGCCATTTATCAATAGATCATGAACAGCCACGCCAACCACGTGGCCACTTACTAGGTATGGCGACTCACCCTGCTCAGCCCTCATCATGGCCAGCCCAGGTTTTTTAGGATTTTGCATATATAGCTCTGGAGTAACTGCACCCTCAATTACCAGTCTTTCAAGTGAATCTGGAGCCGGCAACACCTCCTGGATAGATTCGGTGATTGCTCGCAGAAAAGTCTCTTGTTTTTTAGCATTTTGACGATAAAAACTTGAGTTCTGATGATTCGTATATAGATTAAAGGTGGAGTCCGCTCGAACAAGTGCATTAACAACCTCACTCAACTCCGAGCTAGCCACCTTAGCGTCGCCATGCCGCATGAACTGAATACTAACATCGTTAATGTCTGCGTATGCAAGTAGCTGCATATCTCCACGCATAGCTACAGCTGAAAACGGAAAATTCGCCACAATAAAAGAAAGCCCGACACGTGGAGGCTCATTGACAGCGGGGCTGTATGCTGCAAACCCATCGCTGACAGATGGGCGAAATGCCTCTTTTTTTTGATGCCTTGCCATTATCCCTTCAGAGTCCTGTGCAATCTGCGGCTCTGACCAGGCTCCCACCACCATAAAGTGATCGCCTGCGTAGTCCCACTTACTATCGAGGTATCTAACGGCATCAATAGCGACAGCCTTAGCCTCTTCTGGATTGTCGTCATATAAATCAGCTATTTTAAGGTTCGTCGCCTCAGCCTCTAGAGATAGGTTTCTTAGAGTTTCATTGACGTCATCTTGAACAACATCAGAAAACTCCTGCCATTCTTGGCGTGTTGTTCTAACAAACTCGTGCCTTGCCATATGCAGATTATACCCCCCGAAGTCATATCGACAAAACATAACTATAATGTCATATTAGAATAATTTAGCTATACCCTAGGGTTGCACTAGGCTTGGCTCATAGGTTATTTTATCTAGTGCCTACCGCTGACGCTCGAGTATATGCTTCTGCGACGGGCTAATCGGCTTATCGGTGCGGTGGACGCAGCCCATCCAGCAGCACGGTCGACGTTCGCCTGCCTCAAGCTCTTCAATTGCCCGTTTGATGTGATTTTGTCGAGTTTTGTCGGTCTTTACCGACACCACCCAGCATATCCACTCATTTCGCGCTAGTGGCGTGATATCCTCCCAGGCAGCCAGTGCCCCAGCGGAAACAGCTAGCGCAGCTCGCAAATCTGCTGGTAATTTGTGCGCACTAATACCGTCTGAAATTCTAGTTTTCATAGTTTTTTATAATTAGAACCGACAAAGAGCCCGTGGCTGCTCGTCTTCAAAGGCATCGACAGCTACCGCCACCACACTACCGCCATGCGCTAGGACTGATCGCACCAGTGCCTCAGCCTCAACATCCTCATCCGTTAGCTGCAGGACGATTGACTCACCCGTCTCATCGCGCACCGTATCGGTCGTTCGACGATAACTCGGTAGTAACAACTTCTCCACTCGCCCCTCTTGGGCAATCGTCTCTATCTCCTCTTCGCCAATAGCCGAAAGCTCCGGTGGCGCACTGTTGTATTCCTCCACCTGCTCATGGCGATGCTTCGCATGATACTTTTCAACAGTTGGTGCCGCCTGTTGTTGTAGCTCGTGCTCGCTCATCGACTCAACATTTCCCTCAACGTAGTCGTCGAGGGTATTTGTGTAGGACATAAACTGACGTAGTGATCCTACGCGGTTTTCGACCCCCATAAGTATCAGCGGCTCGTTATGTCCAGTCAAGTAGCCATCAACTGCGCTAGCAATTTGTCGATAGTAACCCATGGTGCTATCTTGCAAAGCGGCTTTGTCGTTATGGCCGTGAAAGGCACCGACTCCACTAGTCTGGTGCTGCAATTCTTTTTTAAACTCGATATTTTCCATCATCTTATCGAGCGACTCTGGCATATCCTCAAGAATTAGCTCACTGCAACCGGCAGCCGAACCTTCAAGCAACCGTGGTCGACTGTGATTGACATCAAGTAAATAGTAGTTAGAACTGAGGCTTTCCATCAACACCAACGGACTCAGTTGATACTGCTCACCCAAATAATGCGCCTCAGTGACATCATAGTTCAGATGCACCGTCTCATAGCCTGACTTATCGGCAAATACCGCTAGACCCAGCGACTGATTCTGCCAAAACTCGCGATTGTCAACCAACTTTTCAAGCGAACTCATGGTCTCGCCTAGGACTGACTCATCGTACGCACTGCTTGAGCGAATCGCCTGCAGCGCATTTTTAAAACGGATAGTATCCTCCTGAACAGCCTGACCGGTGCTCGCCGGATGTGTTGGCTGATATATACTTATCTTTAGTCCCGTATCCTCTTCATGTAATAGTTTTTTGATGAGCTTGCTATTAAAGTCCATTCATCCTCCTTGAGATTACTGGCTTATTATCAATAATACTGGCTCCAGGTAAATGATTCTGTGACAAGTTTCACACTTAGCGTAAGTACAAAAAAAGCCCACTCGCCTAAACACGAGTAGTTTGACCTTAGATTTCCTCTTTGCTAAGAGTCTTAGATACCAAAAGGAGTTATTTTGTGAAGAAAAATCCCGCCGAACACTAGACCCACGGGTGTTTTTACCACTGCTCGAAAAGCTCGATGCTCTACCTGAGCATGTAGTCTACATCGGCGATGAGATCAAAGATTGCCGTGCTGCTCGTGATGCTGGCATTGGCCTTATCTGTGTCGAATCCGGCATGGCAACGGCACAGGATTTTAGAGATGAAGGTGTGATGAGCATCTCTTCGCTGGGGGGGTTAAGTTAACTACAGCTTGTCGAAGGTTCAAGAGAAGCGCCCTCTTGCACCCAGGGCCCTATTCATCAAAATAGTCAGAGTCTAGGCGTCGAACGTAGTATGTATTTTCGATAGAGGTACCAATATTGTTTTTAATCATCAGCTGAGCGAGCTCGATTCCGTCTATCAGCTTAATCTGCATTCCTGCTACAGCCTCTGTGGCTCTTCGCGAAAACACAGACGTCGTAACGACGATACCCTTACTGACATTGCGCGTTGCCAGTGCCCCAGCAAAGTTTCGAATCGCTAATTCACCCACTACATTATCAGCTGCATAGCGTTTAGCCTGCACCAAAATCTTGTCTAGACCGAGCGTGTCTTCGTTTACGATAGCGTCGATACCGCCATCGTTAGACTTTTGAGTTACCGTCAGTTTGCCGTAGCCCATCGCAGTCAATAGGTCCGCGACAATCTGCTCAAATCGGTACGGGTCAATAGCCCGCAATCTGGTAAGTAGCTCATCGCTCAGTTGAGCCTCAATAGTGTCAATACTTTTTCCAATCGCTTCTTCGGGCGTGTAGTCCTCAATAAAGTCCGATTGATCATTTACACCTGCGCCTGCTCTTCTCTCGCGATGGCGCCTAATATTGTCTAATTTGTTTTGTAGATAAGTTGGATAGTGTTGTTCTACGGTTTTTGCGAGTAGAGCTATCGGCTAGATATAGGCGCTTGTTGCCAGAGAACCGTTCTCTAGCACTTCAGCTTAGCGTGATGTCCTGGTGATGATTGGCCGTCTCGGCCATTTCGCCAACTCGGTTCACGAACGCGAGCGCAGTCGCAAAGTCCGAAAACTCAAACGCTCTGACTAGCGCTTTGCCTTTTCTAACCACATGATTTTATCCTGCAATTTACTTATTAGCCTATTGATGTTATAGTATCAGCGTCACACCGTGACAAACCTTTCATCACAACCTTAAGGAGGTGATGTGGTTGTCAAAGCCACATTCCCTGTATGAAGTTGACTACAGTGGTCGACTGCCTCGCTACATCAAGCTCGTTCCAGAGAACGTTGACATGGCCCGGAGAGGAGACTGGAGGATGCAGCGCTACGTTGCAATCGCCTATTTCTACCTCTTGAGCGGTGGCAATCGGAATCTGCCCAGTGGGTGGGTCTGGGGCAAGCACAGCATCAAGCTGGTTACTAACGCCATGAGCGAATGACCCATTCACCCACAGCCAGTACCAGCTACAGCAATCCAGGAGGTGATGAAAGCGGGACGCACTCAGCCGAGTAGCGTCCCTTTTTCATGCCCCAACCACTCGGATGTAAGGCATAGGAATTTATAAGATGGACTGACGGGTTAAAGGCCCCCGCCTATTGGGGCCTAGCATTGAGTTGCTGAATACGAAGCAATAATTGACCTGCTGTGGACACTTTTTATGGCGACTAACCTAACTCTTCAAACTTGGCTGCCATTGTCGGATTGTCGCGAGTCAGCCTTTTGATGGTAAGGTCTTGTGCTTTGTCGTTGGCGAGGCGTAGGTTATTTTCACTAGACATTAGCGCCTGCTTAGTCTTCTCAAGCTGTTTAATCGTCTTGTCTATACCGTCAATCGCTTCGCTAAATCTCCGCCCAGCTAGTTCGTAGTTACGGCCAAAGGCATGTTTGAAATCTTCGATATTTTCTTCAAAGTTGGTGATATCGATGTTTTGATTCTGCAGTGCGATGAGTTGTCTTTTTGCCTCAAGAGACTTGGTATTGGCATTTTTCAGTAGAGATATGAGGGGCAGGAAAAACTGCGGTCGGATGACATACATTTTGTCGTATCTATATGACAAATCGACGATTCCGCGATTGTAAAGCTCATTGTCTGCCTCGAGTAAAGTCACCAGCACCGCGTACTCTAAGTCTTTCTTCTTGCGATCTTTGTCGAGTTTGTCCAGGTGGCTTTCGATGGTACGCTTGTTGGCTGAAACATCTTGCTCGTCCTTCATCTCAAACATCACCGAGATGATCTCTGTACCCCCTGGCGCATCATAGTCGCGGTAGATGAAATCGCCCTTAGTGCCCTTTTCCTCACCATCATCTCTTACCGCTTCGTTGTCTTTTTCAAAGTACGCATACGGGAACTGCCCAGCCCGTACCGAGTTAAACTCGTTTTGACAGTGCTGCTCGAGGTTCTCGCCAACCAGCTTGACTGAGAGCTTTGCCTTCATGTCTTTTAGGCGCTCTATCGTATCCTCGCGGTCTTTTAGCTGCGTCTCATACTTATCTTTTAGCTGTGTTTCGAGCATTTTTTGCTCAACACCCTTTGCCCTGACGTCGTTCGCCAACTGATCACGTTCTTTTTCGATAGCCGATAGCGCTTCTCTCACGGCAAGCTGTCTTTCGGTTACGGAGGCCTCTAGTCTA
>CAZBLG010000012.1:0-5709 GCA_964492805.1 uncultured Candidatus Saccharibacteria bacterium | reverse complement strand
TGCTCACTGATCTGCAGCTCTAGTGACTTTTCCTTCTCAATCACCGTACGGACCTTTGCAATCTCATCATTAAACGCCTGGTCTCTTAGAGAGTTCACGATACTAACCACCGCAGATTTATCGATATCAGCCTCATGTATAGAAGCCAGGTCAATCAGATCACCGCGCGCGCCGTCCTCTTGCAGTACAAGAGTGTTTTCGTCTTGAATGGATACTTTTAGCTTTTTCATAATCTCCCTATACGCTCCTTAATGAAAACTATATAACTTGACGGTCTCACGCGCTTATCTATTTGTCTCTCAGCGTCTTGCAACCATCTAGAACCTATGTCTTAACTATACACCGCCGAGGCAGAACGGCGAAAATAAGCGCCTATGAGTTAATCGTCGGCAAGATGATAGTTATGATTTCTTCGCTCAGCTGCTTTTTGCGCTGCTCATCGTCAATATCTATTTCAAATACTTTATATTTTGAGGTGTGTCCGCGCACCAGACGAACCTGACTTCGACTCACCTTAAAGTGCGCAGCCAGTAAACGGGCCGCGGCTTCATTGGCTTTGCCATCGATCGCAGGAGCCTTGGTGAAAACCACCATAGCCCCACCCTCACCTACATACACCTCTTCACGGTGCTTGGAGTTTGGTTTTATGACAACATACACTTGCATAATTGTTACTCGTACGTAGTCTATCTATGAGCGAGGGGCTCTATCACCCTGCTGCCGTCCATATATCTTATTTGCTCAACTGATTCAAAGCTATTGAGCTCTCCTGAATGCTCTCTGCTATAAAACAGTGCGACCTCACCACGCTCTATGGCATACTCAACATAGCTACGATACTGACTTGAGTTATCCCAGTGAACCCCAGCGTCCACATATCGCTGATACTTATGCAAGTCTCCGGGCAAAAATTTGTAATGCAGTAGTGCTGTACACAGACGCGCATCCCTAGATATGTCATACGGGATCCAAAAATGAGGATTAATCGCAATCGAGGACTCCGTAACATATACAAGTGGAGTCTTCTGAAGAGAAGGATGCCGACCTATCAGCCGTGTGCGCGGCCCCCCAAACACCCTTCTTCCAAAATCACCACTATCATCATAGTCATAGGTGTCTATATCAAAAAACCTATACTCATTTAAAATATCATCACCTGTCGCCTCATCAGGCGCTGGCGAATTGCTATACATATCCACTAAAATAGAACCTGCGCCACTGTATGATCGTTGCTCAAGTTTCACTATAAAATCTCGAATGCTCTGGCCCTTATCATAGCCCTCAAAAACAAGAAGCTCGTCAATATCTAAATTTATGTACCACCTATCCACTCCGTACAGATAGAACATTCTCTGCTTCCATCCCATAGCCTTAAAGCTATCAAAAGTATCGTCAGTCTGCCAGATATCCACGCTTAGGCCTTTTGATTTCATATTTATGGTATCTACAGATTCATCATCTGAGTTGTTGTCTATAAACACAAAATGTCTCACGCCAATTTTCGTATAATGATCGATAAACATTTCAATGAGGAGCGAAGAGTTGTGCACCGCACACACCACCACTGGCGTTTGCGAATCGAGGTCTCTATATGTCTCAATATTCGTCACCGCAAGAGGCATCAGCCTAGATGTGCAAAGCCCCTCCAGGAATTTCTCAAACACCTCAAGGTTCACTTCAGGATCCTTAGTATCGGCAGCTAGTTCGGCATATCGATCTCTATATTGAAAAATCTCCTCAGCATACTCCGAAGTCGCAAGTAGATTGTCAAGTTTTTTCAGCCGCACCAATTTGTCTATATCCGTTTTCTGGAGAGCATACTCACGGATCTCGGCATTTTTTACACCATTCTGCTTTTTTACCACCCCAGCGTCGACGAGAATACTCTCTATACGACTTATAATAGATCCGTGAGTTACAGCGAGCACCGTTGCGCCCTCTTCGTGCGATCCTAGCACGTCTATCAAGAAGTCATACAACCTATTCAATACATCCAGCTTATTCTCGCCACTACCCCCAAACCTTACCATATAATTTCCCTGCACCTGCATTTCTCTTATACTATCGAGCTCTGCATTATTAGGATGGCCACTATAGTTACCGTAGTCGACCTCCTTGATTCGTGGGTCTATGGATATATCACCAGTTCTGTTTTCAAAGACGATCTCAGCGGTCTCAATTGTCCTTTTTAGAGGAGAGACATATACAAAATTTATTGGGTCGGATAGCTTGAGGGATAGCTGTCGTGCCTGTACCCTGCCTAGTTCAGTTAAGAACACTTCATCACCTGGGTAACTCGAAAGCACGCCGTTTGCGTTTGCGGTGCTCTCTCCATGCCTCACAAGCAATAGTTTCATATATACTTTTCTAACTTTTTAATGACGTTATGCCAACTATATTTTTCTAGAATATACTCTCTGGCGAGACTGCCCGCCTTTAGCAAATCTTCATCCTTTATTATACGTGATAACTCCCGAGACAGTGCATGGGCGGTGCTTGCCGTCAAGACATGTCCCCTGCCATCCTGCAGTAAGGCTCTATTTATTTGCGTGTCACTCGCCAACACATAGCACCCAGATGACATCGCCTCCAGAATAACCCCCTGCAGTCCCTCTCCTCTTTTAGAGGGAAATACACAAATATCCGCGGTGCTAAAAAACTTTTCCGGGTTAGAAGTTTCTCCCTCTAGGCTAATGAGATGTAAAATACCCGCGCTCATCAAGTTCTCTTCTAGCAAAGTGAACATTGGCCCCGAGCCAACTATGCTTACGCGTAGTTTATTCTGGATATCTTTAGGCATCAAGCTAATTGCGTCCACCAATACATCTGGAGCTTTCCTTTCTATCAACCTGCCTACGTACAGCACGTTGATCACCTCCGCCCCTTTAGCTCCAGGATAAAATATATCAGTATCTACGCCCGTCTCAACAACGGATATATCTCTGCTCGCATACTTCTGCCAATATCCCTTCACCTCCGCTGTTATCGCCAAGAGTGTATCGTAGGCAGATAGAAAGCTAGACATAAATTCATTATTTTCTTTTGGCACTCCGCATAAATAAAGCAAATTATTGCCTATCAGCCGTCTAGGTACCACAAGGGCGTCTAGCTTGTAGTAGGATATGCACGTGTCATACCGCTTCTCTGATCGAAGCAGGTATTCGACAAGTGACCTGTTGTAGTAAATAGACTCTATATTCCAGCGATCCCTGTTCTCTCCCGGCTCAATATCGTAACACCCAAGAGCCTCCGCCTGCTGAGATATCTCTATGATATTTAGCAGTTTACCGAACTGATCCTTAAAATTTTTGTAATGACCTGAGTAAGATTGCCCAATGCTTGCAGGCGATATGGTAACGAAGGTAACTGAATATCCGAGCTGCTGAAGAAAGCGAGCATGCTGCAACGACACCATCTCTGCACCACCCACATAATATGAGCTTCTTGGCTGATTGATGAGTATGCTTTTCATGCAGCCCTTTCATCCAAGAACCTACTTAGCGCCCCAACGCTAAATACCGGATCGAGCAGTGTCGCATGAAAAATTTCACAGTAGCGCCATCCAGCCATTTCGATATTTGGATCTTGAGGGATATCTACACTTCCTGAATTGTGTGCGCTGACGACATTCAAAATTTCCCTTACCGTCCCCCTATGCGCGACAATAAATGGCGTAGAGTCTCCGGTAAAAGACTCGTCCAGTACGTTCAACAAACCCTGTTGAGTGCGCGTAGCAAACTCCCTCTGAGATTCACCGTAGGGTGGGGCGATAAAATCATTAAAAATACTGTACTCTCCATTTGATAGGTCGGGAGTGCCATATTTATAGTTATAGTTGCCCTGCTTGCGCTCGCGGTCAAATATCTCCCACCCTATCTCGAGAGCTCGCACTCTCTCCTGATGTGTCTTTCCGCGCAGCCCCCTCATGTCCCCCTGGTAAAGCTCTCGAAAAGCTGGCTCAATCTTTAGCGTATGCTCGATCCTGTGCCGGTCGAGCTCCTCTGAGAGTATCTCGGCCGTTTCTATTGCCCGTTTTTTACTGCTAACATACAGCCCTGGAGTATTACTGCATGTTTCATAGAGTAGCTTGGCATACTCTTCGCTCGCAACCTTAGCCATTTCTACACCTCGCGCAGTTAGGCTCGCATCATTCATCCCATCAATATAACTATGGTCGTCATAGCCATGCCTCATCATATAAACATCAAGTGATCGCATGATCATACCTGTCGATGAACCCAATATCATTATTTAGCTCGTGCAAGAGCCAATACTGCGAGTTATCTCGAATTTTTATAGAGGATACCACGTCTTCTCCTTGCTCAATTTTTGCCACTATTAAGGAGTGTATGTCTTCTTTCCACTTATCATAAAGTATCCTGTTAGACACCTTCAGTAGCTCTGCCCGATTTAAATTGTTTGAAGTCAAGGACTTGCCACGAAAATGATGCACGTATACGCCATGCTCAACCGCACAATCATACCCCAGTTTCATCACCAGCCAGCACATATCTATATCTTCACCACCGTAACTTTGTTCCAGCTTAGGATCAGCAAAATAGCCAATTTGACGAAAAACGCTATTACGCGTTAGGCATACACAGGTGCTCAGCGAATCAGGAAAAGCTATCTTCTCGATTCTATTGCCACCATTTGCTCCCGACACTCTATTTGCAAACTCACTAAACTGACCGAGCGAAAGCCCTGTATAGGCCCGCAACTCCTCCTGCCAACTCTCCGCTTCGGGCATCTGAAATAATTTATCACGAGTACTAATCGATGCATCGTACACTACTTTCGCAGACGGTCTTAGTGGGCATAGCATAGCCACATTACTCTCACGGTCCATACCCTCTTCAAGCTTTTTTAGCCATGAATGAGAAAAATACAGATCATTATTGCAAAAAGCCGTAAATTCAACGCCCAAGTCAAAGGACACCTGCTGACCCTGGTTATAAGCATATCCCACGCCCATGTTATCGGCGTTCTTTATGATAGTCACCTTTTTGCAGTGTTCTGCTGGCCGCAAACTATCTAGATAATCAATCGTATCTTGTCTAGAGTGGTTATCGACAACTGTTAGGTAAAAATCACTATCTGTATGCTCATACAGTGATTCAATTGTTGCCCGAGTATACTCAAGTGCGTTATACGTTATAATCACCACATTTGTACGGACCAACATAATGAAGCGTACTATAGCATAACATTGAATATAATGCAATGATTTTGTATAAATTACTTAAAATAAAAAACAGCCATGTGGCTGCTCTATGAGACTTGGTTAAAATTTAACACAGTTATTGATGCGGGATAACCACAGCGACACTCAAAACTGAAGTGTCGCTGTGGCCAATCCTTGCCAGATCACACTAGCGCAGGCGGCGCCGAGGCGCGAGACGCTTGGGCTCACGATACATGAACTTCATCGCGGGTGCCGTGCGCATGGCTGCAGACGCGGCACCCAAAAGTGCAAACGCCGCGACCATCATCAGCACCCAGAACATCACCTCCTGCATCGAAAACAGGGCCATGGCACCGATTCCGGTTGCCGCAGCTGGACCAACGGGCTGATTGTACATACTCTCCCCTTTTCTCTACCAAGATGCCTTGGTGCGAAACGCTGAAGACAGGATTGCCTTGAGCTGAACTGCTTGCAGAAATATGTCGTATGGCATCTCGATGAGAATTGCCGCGCCGACGAATGCC
>CAZBLG010000011.1:9483-15361 GCA_964492805.1 uncultured Candidatus Saccharibacteria bacterium | reverse complement strand
CTAAGACTGAATATTTTTACGGCCTTGGTAGGCGAAAAAGCGCTTCTGCGAGCGTTCGCCTGTTGCCTGGAAAAGGCAAGGTTACTATCAACAACAAGACAGCTGAGCAGTATCTTGATGGCAACAAAACGCTACTTGCTGAAGTAACTGATCCGCTGGCAGTCGTCAGCAAGCAAAAAGACTATGACGTTACTGTGCTTGTACATGGCGGTGGCTTGAGCGGTCAAGTTGATGCAATCAAGCTTGGTATTGCTAAGGCACTAATTGTTGCCCATGCCGACCTGCGTCCGGTGCTTCGTAAAGCAGATCTTTTGAAGCGTGATCCACGCGAAAAAGAACGCAAGAAGTACGGCCTACGTGCTGCTCGCAAGAAAGAGCAATTCTCGAAACGATAATTTGCTCAATCTTCGAAAAATCTCCGGTCATAGGCCGGAGGTTTTTTTCTGCTATAATGACTATGATGAAGGAAGTGATTTTAACTGGTATTCGCTCTAATGAGGAGCCGACTATTGCCAATTATCTTGGTTCTTTTTTGCCGATGGTTGAGTTGCAGCGTGAGTACGGCGAGCAGTATCAGATCAATATGTTCGTTCCCGACCTGCACAGCTTCACCACACCAATCGACCACTCTAGTCTTTATCAAAATACACTACACAACTTGAAGTACTTCGTGGCGGCCGGACTGGATATCAACCACCCAAATACTTACATTTACCGCCAAAGTTACATTCCTGCTCACAGCGAATTGACCTGGATACTCGACTGCTTTACTTATATGGGTGAGATGCAGCGGATGATTCAGTTCAAGGACAAGTCTAGTGATGCCGGAGAGAGTGTAACGGTCGGGCTATTTAACTACCCGGTGCTAATGGCGGCAGACATATTGCTCTATGGAGCCAAATGGGTGCCAGTTGGTGAAGATCAGTTCCAGCATCTAGAAATTACCCGTGATATCGCTACTCGCTTTAACAATAAGTTCGGTGACATCTTCACTGTCCCTGAACCGACCGCTAAACAGACTGAGTTTATTCAGCGCGATCAAGGTTTGAGGATCCGTAGCCTGAGTGATCCGACAAAGAAGATGAGTAAAAGCTCTGATGATGAAAAGTCAAAGATTAACCTCAGTGACAGTCCAGAGCTAGCAATGAGGAAAATAATGAGCGCCACCACTGATAGCCGAGGTGAAATTAATTTTGATTGGGATGGCCAACCAGGAGTGACAAACCTCTTGCAGCTACTGTCGCTCTTGTCGGGGCGATCGCAGGATGAGGTAAACAGTGAGTGGACGGGCCAAGTTCAGTACGGCGCCCTAAAATCAGCTGTCGCTGAAGCCGTAGGAGGCTTTTTGGAGGCTTTTCAGGTTAAGTACCAAGAGGTGTCAGACGAGCAACTCCAGACGGCCCTGGAGCGCTCAGAAGGTGAGATGGCCCAGGCCGCCAATCAGACTCTTCGTCGAGCACAGGTCGCTGTTGGATTGCGACCGGAGAAGTAGATGGTTAAGATAACCCCACGAAACATCATGAAGGTGCTTCGGCTGTATGGCATTGCCGATGAAAATGCGTCTGTTCGATCATTTCGCAATGTTGAGATTGACTCTCACGAATCGTTTGTCCGTGCCAGCTTAGCCTACGATCATGTGCGCTACGTCATACTGCTTGGATCGACTGTCGAAGAAGATACGGTAGCTGAACTTTGGCCGAGCAAACCAGAGGAGGCGACCGCACTTGAAAATCCGCTTGAGCCGTCTACCTTTGTGACGCCATTTCAAGGAAAATACTTGATGTTATTTCGACTAAGTCCGCTCAAGAACCGGCTTGATAATTATCTTTCTGGTACTTTCGATACGACAATTTCACGTAGTCTGTGGCAAAAATACATAAAGGCAGGGTATGTAAAGGTGAATGGTCAGGCTGTTTTGTCACCGAAAACCGACATTAGTCAGGCCGATTCAGTAACTGTTGAACTTCCAGCCGAGGCGGAGCAGTCTCATGAAATACCGATCCTCTACCAAGACGAAGATGTAATTGTCATCAATAAGCCGGCTGGGACACTGACTCACGCAAAGGGTGGAATATCTGAAGAGTTCACGGTAGCTGACTTTATTGCCCCTCATACAACATTTGGCGCTTCTTCCGATAGGGCGGGTATTGTCCATCGCCTTGACCGAGATACGTCTGGGGTACTGATTGGTGCAAGAAACGAAGAGGCTGCCCGTCAAATCCAAGAGCAGTTTGCGTCTCGTAGGGCAAATAAAGTTTATTTGGCAATTGTTGAAGGAACGCCAAAACTTAAAGAGGCAAAAATAGACCTGCCGATTGCTAGGCACCCATCAAAGCCAAGTACTTTTCGAGTTGACCCCAAGGGAAAGTCGGCCCAAACAACTTACCGAGTCCTGTCGACTAAAGATGGCCGCAGTCTTATTCGCTTAGAACCTAGAACTGGTCGAACTCATCAGTTGCGCGTTCATATGGCGCACATCAACACGCCAATTGTTGGCGACAGGGTGTACGCAAAAGAGTCAGACAGATTGATGCTACATGCCTACAGTCTAGAATTGACGCTACCTAGCGGCAAAAAGAAGACTTTTATGGCACCGATACCAAATGAATTTTTAGTTAATTTTCCTGAAGTTGAACCATGAGTGCACCGGTGATTTCCAGGCGAGATGAGACGACAGTTCGCCAGCTGACTGATAACCTACCCCAAGCTATTCTACTTGTCGCGGAACCCGGCCTTGATGCTGAGTCGGTCGTCGCACAAATCGCTAACGCCCAGGCAACTGAGGTTTTTACTGTCTCCCCAGAGGAAAAGAAAAAATCAATCGGCGTCGATCAGATACGAAACTTTATTGTCAATGTTCGCACCTATGCCACTAAGCGGCGAATCGGCATATTCAAACCAGCCGAAGTGATGACCGAAGAGGCGCAAAATGCCCTACTAAAAATCCTTGAAGAGCCACCAAAGGGGCTGCATATCATTCTTTTGACAAGTTCCACTGAGGGCATACTGTCGACAGTGCTTTCGCGCTGTCAGGTAGTTAGGCTCGGTCGCACTTCAACACTACAAGACGGGGCTATTCTAAAATCAAGCAACCTTGATGATCAGTCAAAGCAGCAGGTGCTGTTTCTAGCCAGTGGGCGGCCGGCCTTAATTCGTAATTTGATCAATAACCAAAAACTACTTGATGAGTATCGTCGACTGGCGTCTGATGCAAAGGCAATTGTCAGTGGCGTAAGCTACGATGCCCTGAGCTCCATAGGACGTCATGGCTCAGACCGTGAAAGCGCCTTAAGACTGGTTGACGTGACCTTAACTATGGTGCGTTTTCAGGCAAAAAAACACGGGGTGGATCGATCGAGCAGTAGCTTGATTGATCGTCTAAGTAAGGCCGAGGAAATACTTCGCTCAAACGGCAACACCAAGCTAGCACTCCTGGGGCTGATAGTTCGATAACGGTAGCACCGTGGTATAATATACTGGTATGACAGGCTTACTTTTAATAATAGTCGTGGCAGCGTGGCTGATGATGTACCGGCCCTCGGTTGATGGTACGCGCGATTTACCGGTAAAAATTTCTGAGAAACTCGACCAACTTTGGAGCATTGCTCAGGAGTCTATTCGCGAGAACAAGTATATTCGAGCCGAAAAAGCGCTTTTAACCATTCTTCGAGTCGATGAAAAAAATGCCACCGCCTATAACCGCCTAGGAATTCTTTATGCCAAACAGCGTGCTTACAAGGACGCGATCGAGTGCTTTGAGATCGCCCAAAGCCTGGAGCCGAGTGCATCAAGCCTGCACAACGTTGGCTTAATATACTATGAAACAGGTGACTATGACAAAGCAGCTCTAGCCTTTGAGCAGGCGCTTGAACTAGAAGATGATTTAGCAGCTCGATATATCGCCTACGCCAAGACCCAAGAAAAGCTCGACAACAATAAAAAGATGATCGAGTCTCTAGAAAGGGCTGTAGAGCTAGAGCCGATCCCTCAGACGTTAACCGTGCTCGCCGAAGCTTACGAGTCAATTAACCAAGCCGAGCTGGCGGTATCTTTGAGAGAAAAGGCCGCCCGTATGTTGGTGCCAGCACCACAGAAGAAGCCAGCGCGCCAAGCCAACCAGCCGCGTCAACCACGCCAACCGCGCAAGATAATTATGTAGTATTGAAATAGTCTTGGTATCTTGGTAGAATGTGTATTGATGCTGGTTCAGGTCAGTTGCACGTTTCATAAAGTCTATATGCCGCTTTAGCTCAGCTGGTTAGAGCAACTGTTTTGTAAACAGTAGGTCTACGGTTCGAATCCGTAAAGCGGCTCCATATGCTGGAATCGTGTAGTGGCAATCACGGGAGACTGTAAATCTCCTGCCTTCGGGCTTCGTAGGTTCGAGTCCTACTTCCAGCACCAAATAAATAATCCCATCCTTGCGATGGGGTATTTATTTGGCTTGCTGCATGCCTCGAACCGTACATCGCGAAGCGATGAGGTTCGGTGTAGTGAGCGAAGCAAAAGAAAGCAGCCGCAGGCTATTTTCTTTTTCGAGTGAAAGGAGGAGCATCCACAGGTCGCGCTGTCCTACTTCAAGAACAAAGTAAACAGCTCATCTAGAGGCTTTTTACTTAGCTATAGACCTGGGACGGAGACTATGCTTGACAATATGCGCACGCCCGTGCATACTCCTACTCATGACACTAGCGAACTCTCAGCAATTCACAATCCTCCCCACGCCCACACCGCTATAGCAACTGGGGTAAGTTAGTTTAAAGTCAAATTCAATAACCGTCCGATCAACGCCCCAGCCAAGGGGTGTTTTTATATCCAATCCTGAGACGACAACGGAGATAAATCATGAAAAAGAATAACCAAAAAAAGCTTATCATCCTCAAGGTGGGTACAAATGTACTAACAAATTTTGGCGACGGTCAGGATCGGCTGGACGCTCAATCATTCCAGTCTATTGGTCGGCAGGCGCGGGAGCTGACTGAAGAGGGGTTCGGTGTTATCATGGTGAGCTCTGGCGCTATCACCGCCGGAGTTTTGGACGAGCAAAAGTGTCGTGATGATATATGTGACACCGTCGAGGAGCAGCGCTATGCGGCGCGTGGCTGGGACATTGTCGTGCAGAAATGGAAAGAGGTGATAGGGGCGAGCAGGGTGAGTTCGACACTACTAACAAAACGAGAGGTAGCTACCAGTGCGATGCGTCAAAAACTTCTAAATGTCATCGAATGCTGCTTGAGTCACAGAGATGTTTTCATCGTCAATGAAAACGATTGTTTGAGTGATGATGAGATCAAGTTTGGCGATAACGACGCGCTGGCAGCAGCGCTAGCAGTAGCCTGCTCTGAATCAGGGATGTTTTCATCGGTGCAAATGGTCATGCTGACCAATAAAAACGGACTGAACAAAGTAGTTGATGATGACGCGACGCTTATCTGCAAAGTTTCAGACATTAGCTTAGCGAGACAGTATGCCCAAGGGGCATCAAACGCGAACTCCAGAGGCGGTATGTTGACTAAAGTTCAGGCAGCGCACACCGCAACCTTAGCCGGCGTAAACACCTATGTTGCCAATGGACGGGAAATGAGCGCCGTCAGTCGAGCTATAAATGGAGAAATCGGTACGCATTTTTGCATCTAGGCTGGTAGATTTAACTACCATTCATAAGAGTAGTGGATTTAAAGATGAATAATTGCTATAATCTCTATGCTATAGTACTGCGCCTCGATAAGCTCCTGCGTGAAACGTAAATATTAGTAGAGCGCAGCGCGACCAGGACTGGTTGTTCTTTGTCGAAGTATATGTATAGCAAGAAAAAGCGTGCCGCGATAAGCTCCTGCGTGAAACGTAAATATTAGTAGAGCGCAGCGCGACCAGGACT
>CAZBLG010000011.1:0-9383 GCA_964492805.1 uncultured Candidatus Saccharibacteria bacterium | reverse complement strand
GGTTGTTCTTTGTCGAAGTATATGTATAGCAAGAAAAAGCGTGCCGCGATAGCTCAGTTGGTAGAGCGCATCCATGGTAAGGATGAGGTCTCGGGTTCGACTCCCGATCGTGGCTCCAAGATGCAGACAAACAACCTGACGTAAATGTCAGGTTATTTTATTTGTCATAAATACTCACTCTAGGCCGATACGCCAAATATTGAGCCGATGACTAGTCCAGCGACAGTAGCTAGGCCACCTATTATCACCACTTCGATAGCACTTTTAATAGCCGAAGTTTTAACAAACTTACCCTTGAGGTAGCCCAGTAAAAATAAACCGACTAAAGCACTGGCTATAGCCGCCACCCTAGACTGCTCGATCGGCAGTAGTATGATCGGAATAAGCGGCACTAGACCTCCGATGATATAGCCCCCAAACATTATTACGCCACTAACAATCGGCACCTTTAAACCACTTCGCCTTCTGTACTGATGAGCCGACTTAAGGCTGAGGTACTGACCACTGCCCATCGACAGAGCCTCGACCACTATAGTAACCGCTCCGGCGAGGATGATGATCTCTTTGTTCGGCACTCCCGCTGAAACCCCAACCATCACTCCGGTAGTAGAAACTAGAGCATCGTTGATGCCAAATATGCCACTTTGAAGGTATTCATGATTTAGTTTCTTTTTCTTAGCCATTTTATCTTCTTGCTCAGAGTATAGCATAACCGACATTTTATTTCACAGTCGTACATAGTGCTACATTGGTCTAGTATTTTATTACAACATCTGTTAAAATAAGTAAGATTGTAAAATAATAAACCCAAGCGAGAGAGTATGGCAAAGAAGAATACAAAGAGAAAGTTGATTGGTTTGGTGAGCAGTTTAACCGGTCACCGTACTTACTACACGAAGAAAAATACCATGAATACTACCGGTAAATTAGAGCTCAAGAAATACGACCCAATTGCCAGGAAACATGCAACCTATACTGAGACCAAGAAAAACCTCGGTCGCAACGAGGTCAAGGCGCGAAAAGGTTAATAAAAAACTAGGCACTACGGTAACCCCACACGAGTCGTGGGGTTTTTCTATGGCTGCGTTAAGTTATCTAGGAGTGTGTTTAGTATTTCAGCGTGTATCCACGTTGTCTCACCCAGAGTAGCTTCGTCATAAGAACGAACGCGCTCTAGCACCTGAGTTAAAATTGCGCCAGCTTCTTTGTCGCGTCCAACCTCTTTGTAGTACTGCGACATCCATAGGCTTCCTACGTAGTCAACCTGCTCCGGATCATTGGCACTGCTAAACAGCTGGTCTTTCCCTCGTAAAGCCACTTCAACGCGCTCGGCCGTTGCGCCAATCATCGGATCGTCAATATCTATCACACCAAACATAAACGCCCCATACAGACCGCTGATCGACGGCCGATCATCGGTTAGTGACTGATGGATATAATCACCTTGGTTTATTCTCTCTAGAGCAGCTCGACGCATGTCTTCGGCTGTCGAACGCCAGCGAACTGCATCATCACGATTTTTCATTTTGTCTGCAAGCTCTGCCGCCGCAACAAGTGCTCCGTGTGTGAGGGATGTAGTATAGCTACTGACCTCTAGCTCTTGATTAGCCAAATCGTAGCTAGGCAACGGAAACCCCTCCTCGTCCGTAAAGTCTGACAAAAAATTGGCCATCGGCTCGACAAAAGAAGAGTAAAAGTCTTCTAGTATCTTGGGTCGTCGAATCAGTGCATACGTTTGGGCAAACACAAAAAGCACCAGGGCAGTTTGGCTGCTTTGAATTGGGGCTAGGCCATTTACATAAGGTAATTTGGTTGGCCCAACAGACCCGTCTGCTAGGTAGCTACTGTGCAAATATCCAGTTTTCGTTAGAGCCTCTCGACAAAAACTAAAAAAGCGCTGTGCTTCATCCTTATACCCAAGGCGAACAAGTGGCCAGATGGCATATGCAGCCGTGTGTGGGGAGCAAATCGGCTGCTCGCTACGTCTACGCGAGAGTATTGCTCCGCGACGATCAGTAACCGACTTAAGTTGAACTAAGCTGTCGCTGAAGCCCTGTCGATATCGTGATGGTAGTCGCTCAGCAGCTCTCAGTCCAGTGTGCTGCCACTTCCTCCACCAAAGTAAAGTCTCGTCAAAGCCCTTGTAGACACCTTGGCTGTGAATGTTGTCGGACACTGACAGTGCCTGCTCAATTGAGGTGCCAACTGCCAACCAATAGTGCACTCTTCTGGAAGACAGTCCACCGATGGTGAGTGAAAATCTCATAGTTGAATCTGTTTGACCACGCTCAACATCAGAAGAGTTTAACTGCCCATCGTCGGCATCGCGCCAGGTTCCTTCCCGGCCACCACCAAACAAACCGATACTGTGCTGGTCTAGTTTATGGCCAACATCAGTAGCACCACTTGCCACGAACGCCCGCTGCCCACCATAGTGAAGGACGGCCGTACGTGTGGATAGGTACTGAGCTGTATCATCATAAGAGTTGCTACTTATACTAAACGCTTGGTGTAGAAACAACCGGATCTGGCGTTGGTGAGATTTTATATTGACAACGTGGATGTTGCGGATAAAAGCATTGGTTTCTGACTGAACAAAATCTTCAAATTCAAGCAAAACACCCAGCCGTTCATTGACCATGACGGTGTGCCCGATTAAGCCAGGGTGCGGGAAGCGAGCCCTGTGAGTCCAAGTGCCATCATCTAGCCATGATATTTCGCCATCAACCCACGCTCCAACTCGATGTTTTGTGCCTGGCGTGTGATTCTCCAGACCGATGTACGGAAAGAAGAGTCCATTTACTTGGCCATGCTGGTCGATATTGATTTGAAGTTCGCCGTTTGATAGGGTGAGGGATTTAGCCATGAACATCTCCGCCATATCGCTGAGCTGTTAGTCGCCACCTGATATCGCGGATTACGTTCATATAGTAGAGAAACGCATCGTAGGGCGACTCATAAGGACTAAAATAAGAGTGAACATCTCCATCGTTAGCCCATTTGGTGCACATATAGTAGGTATGATCAGCAGTCTGAAGCTTACGCCAGTCGTCTATCAATACCAGGTCGTTCGAGGCGAGCACCTCTTCAGCCATTTCATAGACATACCTCATCGCCTCCAGTTGAAGCTTGTTGCCCAGCCAGGCGCTGAGATCACGCTCACTGTCAGCCCAAGTCGTCGTCCTGGGAACACTTATCTCATCTTGCGCCTCATGTAGGTCGATCGCTTCACTGACGGTGTGGAATTTTTGGTCAGGCTGAGACAGCCAGTGGCGAACAAACTGATCAAAGAAGTCGAATATTCCAGTCTCCTGCCACTGATGTTCACCAAATGTCTCATAGTCCATAAAAAGATTTAGCAGTGGTGCTTCAGCCATGGCTGAATTTACCCATTTGGTATACTTTTGGGCACTGAGTGGCCAGCCAGACCAGCGCTGGTCACTAAATCTAAAGGCGATATCGTCGCTCAGTCGATAATTTTTCATAAGTAATTTTATCTGACCCGTACCGGCTGGCCTATAGACATAGTTAGGACTTCGCCAACCTAGTACGTCGTCCCAACCCTCAGCAAGGATACCCTTAAATCCAGCTTGATCTGCCCAACTAGCCAGCTCATTGTTATATGCCAGTTCTGTGTTTCTAAATACTCTAGTTTCAACCCCAAAAACATCACTTATTTTCTGCCGATGCATCTCAACCTGGGCTTCGAACTCTTGGCGGTTATAGAAAAAGGCTAGGCTGTGATGATATGTCTCTGCTAAAATCTCTACTTGTCCGGTATCAACTAATTTGCGAAAGCTCTCTATTACTTCAGGCATGAACCGCTCTGCCTGATCTAAAAATGTTCCGGTAATACTAAGAGAGACTTTAAAGTCGGGCTTCTCGGCGAGAAGTCTTAGGAGCAGGGCATTCATCGGCAAGTATGATTTTTTGGCTATTTTATTAAAGATAAGTTCATTGTCCTGCTCGGGTAGGGGCGACTCGGAAAAGTAATTATGGTTTTGAGCTGCATCAAATATGTCATACTTGCGAATACGCCACGGCTGATGAACATGCAGGTAGAGAACGATTCCTTTGCCACTGGTGTTCATATACACACCCCCTGTCGTCTCGCTGCCTCGTATAAATCAATACACTGCTTCGCTGCATCACGCCATGAGATTCTGTCATACTCGGCTTTAACTAGGGCCTTTAGACGACTCTGCAGCTCAGGTGACTGAGCAATTTCAACCATCTGTGAAGAAAGTTTATCGGTGTCCCAATAGTCAAACCGCATGATGTTTTCTAGTACTTCGCCAACCCCAGACTGCTTGCTAATAAGAAGTGCCGTGTCGTGGTGAGCCGCTTCAAGCGCGGTCAGCCCAAATGGCTCACTCACTGAAGTCATCACAAATCCATCGAGCAGGTGGTAGGCATCACGCCACTGTTTTCCCCTAACAAAGCCACCAAAAATAAACCTATCACTAATGCCCATCTCCGCCGCCAGTGAAATAAGCTCATCTCGCTGCTCACCAGTTCCCATGAGCATAAATGCCATCTTGTCGTGACGTTCGATCGCCTTAGCGGCTGCCTGCACAAAATAACCCAGACCTTTCTGAACAGTTAGGCGAGTGATCGTACCGAAAATCGTATAGCCTTGTTTTTTTAAACTTTCAACATACTGGTAGGTTCTTCGATCGTAGTCATGAGGGGGTAGATCCTCCAGGTCAATCGCGTTGTAAACTACCTCAACTTTTTCCGGCGGAATGTTGTAGTTGTTTACAATTATATCTTTGGTGATATGGCTAACGGCAATGATCCTATCGGCCATCAGCAGACCCTGTTGCTCTATCTCATGAACTAGAGGGTTGCCATATGTCTCACCAGAGCGATCAAACTCCGTGGCATGGACATGGACAATCAGCGGTATATCCGAGGTTCCTTTCGCTCGAATACCAGCCTCCATAGTTAGCCAATCGTGGGCGTGAATTGCATCGGGTCGATTGGTCTTGACCATTTGCTCAACAAAATCGCCGTAGCGTTTTTGGATGATCCTCATTGAAGTTAGCCCGTAGTCGTCTTCAGAAAACTCCGGTGTTCCACGGTCATAGGCGCCAAAATACAAATCCTCCGTCGGAAGATCAATTGCCGGGACGATGTTCATAAAATCAATATTTGGGTGTTCAGCTGAGTAGGGGACGACAAAGTCAATCGATGCCCCCTGAAGAGCAAGTGCTTTAGACATCTGATAACATGCCACACCAAGCCCTCCACTATTATGCGGTGGTAGCTCCCACCCGAGCATCAAAATCCTCATTTACTCCCAGTATAGGACGACGCTTATGCTTTTGCAAGCAATTTTTACATCATTTTGGTGTTTCGCTGACAGAGATGACATAATTCGCTGCTATTTCGATGACGACGCCACAAATGGTATGATTTTTCAAGAGATAAGAAGTGGGTGTAACTGTTGAGTTCGCTGAGTCTGCGTATAAACGAGCCCAAGCGACCACTCACGTATATACCATGGCGTTCGGAGTATGCCCAAAAACGCGAAATTGGCAAGCTAATCAGCGGACGTGCTCCAAAATTAATAGGACGGGCAGGTAGATTTGTCATTTGCCTTTTGAGGTGGCGAGCTATAAACCTAGCGTGCCTGATAGCCATCGTTGCCGAACCTGACAGTGGCGTATCGGCACTATCGCCAATCACATATATGTTTGGATAGGCCGACAGATACTGGTTGACCAACACTCGGCCACCAGAGGATACAGAAAATATACCCGGGTGGTCTATGAGCAATGAGCCGAGCATGCCGCCACAAGTCCACACCACCGTATCAACTCCGACTCTCTCACCATCTGAAACTATATAAGAAGTACTGACCCTTTCAATGCTTTGATTGAGCCGTAGCTCAACACCTAGCTTTTTCAGTTGTGTCGCTACTTTTTGGGACGCACTCTTCGAAAGCTCCGGTAAAATTCGCTGACTTTTTTCAAAAATCATAAACTTGGCTTTCGGCCGACTGATCGAATGCGCCCGGGCAACTCTATCAGCATATTCAGCCAATGCCCCAGCCAGCTCCACCCCCGTCGCTCCGCCGCCAACAATTGCACAGACTAAGCCTTTATCTTCGACGATTTTTTCATGGATAGCCGCGCTAAAAGCTTGAACACCCTCAACCGAGTTCATTGTATAAGAGTGCTTTTTGGCTCCGTTCGTACCATAGAAATGCTCGCTCAGCCCTGGCGAGAGGACTAACTGGTCATAGTCATAGGTCTTTTTTTGGCCACTGAGGGTTTGCTTAGTCGCGTCGACTTTATTGATCTTATCTTTATAGAATTTGATGGCTGGGTACCGACTAATCATCTCATCAATCAAGATCACCGACTCTTTTGGGTCGCGCCCAGTTGCGGTGTTATAAAGAAGCCCATGATGGATAAAATGATCTCTCTCAGAGATTAGGGTTATCTCAAAGCCACCTAATTTTGCCAATTCAATAGCCGTCTTTAGCCCACCAAATCCGCCGCCAACTACCACAACTTTCATACATAACCAGTATACCACCGATGGTTCTCACTTTTATCAAAACCCACCTTGTGGTAAGATTGAGGGTGTATAGGGGCATAGTACAACGGTTAGTATAAAGGTCTCCAAAACCTTAGATCTAGGTTCGATTCCTAGTGCCCCTGCCAATATAAATGACACACTGTCAAAGGTGTGTCATTTATATTGAAAGAGGTTATGCTGCTACATTTAATCCCGTTTCAGGCGAAATATACATGTCGCACCGCATAGTACGGCAGGCAGTGCTGCGACCGATCAGAAAACCTTTGCAGTGTAGAGGGAAAAATCGTCCAAATATAGGCAGCCTGACTCAAATGGATATACAGTGCAGGTGTTTCGCTACATTGACATACATATAGGAGTCGGGGCGTCTCACTAGGAGGCTCAACTTGATCCATGCTTACATCGGCCGGAAAGAGATGGCAGTTGCTCACCATGTCTAGCTGACTATCTCTTGGAATGAATTCCATAGTAGTCACTACACTGTGAATAGAATAAAGCAGCGAATTCTCGATGGAAAGTACCGAACCTAGTAACTGCGGTTGTAGGTAAGCAATTACTCGTTTACAATAGATGCTGTGAATAAACCACCTAAACTTCTTCGTGGCGACACTATTGCCGTCGTTAGCCTTTCTTCTGGTGTCTTGGGTGAAGAGTTTGCCAAGCATCAGTTAGAAATAGCCGAGAAAAGGCTATTAGACGTCTTCGGATTGAATGTGCAATACATGGATAACTCTCTTCGGGGTATGAAATACTTGTCTGCTAACCCAGAAGCTCGAGCAGACGATCTCAAGCAAGCAATGCTCGAAGATAACATTAAAGCTATCATTGTGGCCACTGGAGGCGACGACACTTTCAGGACAATTCCTTATCTGATGGAGGACGAGGAGTTTATTCACGCCGCCAAAACAAGACCGAAGATTTTTCTTGGTTTTTCTGATACCACTAATAACCACTTAATGTTTTACAAAATTAGTATGCCAACATTCTATGGTGTAGATTTCTTATCAGATTTCGGCGAGCTTGATGACGATATGCTGCCTTATACAAAAGCTTGCTTTCAAGATATGTTCTTTAATGACAAGAACAGACTAGAGATGGAATCTAGTCCTACTTGGTATAAAAAGAGAACCAAATACTCGGAAGATCAGATAGGCACGAGTAGAGATAAGATTAATGAAGCTACTGGCTTCGAAACACTGCAAGGACAAACAGTCAGACAGTCGGTACAGGGCAAGTTGCTTGGAGGCTGTATCGAGAGTTTGTATGAGATGATGGCCGGTGAAAGATACGAGCAGCAGCCGAGTGTTATAAATAAGTACGGTATATTTCCCGAGTGGCGCGACTGGGACGGCAAGATACTATTTCTAGAATCTAGTGAGGCCCAGTCGGCTCCAGGCAGGATGCAGCACATGATTGATTATCTGGGTAAATACATAAACTACAGCAGTCTAAGAGGTATTATTATTGGTAAACCTCAAGACAACGGCTACTACGAAGAGTACAAAGGTATTTGGCAGGGGGTTGCCGATCGCTATGATCTGCCTGTACTCTACAACGTAAACTATGGACACTCGTACCCACACTGTATACTGCCGTATGATGCAGAGGCTGAAATAGACCTCGCAAAGAAAAAGCTTTTTATTACCTCATCATTATTTTCTAATTAGGAACATTTAAACACGATAGACCTTGTCACTAATATCGAAACCGTTAAGTACAGTATCGTTCTTGCTTACCTCCATCGACTCTAGAGTACCATCGTCACGAAGACGCTTGAGGTAATTAAAGAGTAGCGGCCTGTTAGTGGCTGCTCCACCGGCACGATTATCAATAACTATACCGACTCCTGTACAGTCATCTCCAACTGCAGACTTTATATAAGACGTAAACTGATCATAAAAATCACTCACTGAAAGCTTATTGATAATATTTTCAATAGGATTCAGTGCCCGAATCACCACAACCCTGTTTCCGTTCGTATCAGTTGTATCAATCAATAAGCTTGATCCTACGAAACGCTCCTCACCGCTGCCTCTATTAATTTGCTTCATTATCACAGCCGTGACATTTGGATGCTTTTCGGCCAAGAGCTCTTCTTGAGGGGTGTAACATGAGTCGCCTATATAGGCAGCTAGCTCACGCAAGACACCCTTAGTAGGAATAAACTGCATTTTCCGGGTACCTCCTACAGTGGCCGCTTTCTCGTGTATACCCTTTTCGATAGGACCGGTCTTACACATCCTCTTAAACCGCTGCGCTATGTAGTCTTGTTCGAACGCATCATCAAATATATTACCTACCACTTCTTCATTAACAAAATAGTCAATTTGCTCAATCGCATTAATATTAGGCTGTTCGGGTAGTTTGGTGTACATACTTTGAAGTGGGAGTCTGCGCTGAAATGTCAAAGCGAATGCAAGCTTGCGTCTTGTCATGGTCATGCCAGCTCTCGCCCTGAGCAAATCCAACTGAGATTTTGTTGTTCGGCGAGCAGGACGGGCGTGTACGTTCTGTCCTGAAAGGGCAGTACGTGCCGACTGGCTTGCTTGACGAGCAACTATGAACAAACTATTAACCAATGTCGCATCGAGTATGCGTCCTGGGGGCATGATTCATTCTTGCACGCGAGGACTTCACTGCGCCTGCGCTAGTGAACGTCCGAGAGGGTAAGTATGGAGCATGCCGTTGCTATGAAATTTACTAGCCAGACGATGTGACTAGCCTCCCATTTATGGGTGGCTATGTTGCATGGTCTGGGTAGCTGGATATTCACGCACCGTATCTACTAACAGCCTCTGGATTTGGCTTCGCTAGTAATCGCTATATATATTGCG
>CAZBLG010000010.1:7519-16004 GCA_964492805.1 uncultured Candidatus Saccharibacteria bacterium | reverse complement strand
GTTCATTCACGATGATCCAGAGCCCGTCAGGGGCCGAGCCGGATGGCTGCCGTACTGGTTGGCATTTGGCTTTCTGGCAGGTGGTGTGGTGCGGACACTTCTCGTCCCACCCGGCCCGATTCTGCTGATTCTGCTAGTGGCCGTGGCGATCGGCACTCTGCTTGGGCTGCTTCTGAGCGCCATCCTCAGTCAGCTGTACCGCTCCAGCGGTGGCCAGAGTGCTACAGCTTTGACGGTCGTTTTGGCTGTCGGCGTAGGCACCGGCTTCATGGCTGGGTTTACCATCACCAACCTAGGCTGGCTGGTTCTGTCTGTTGTGATTGTAGCAACGGTAACCTGGATGGCTCTTGGGGTTCGACGCCCTGAAGCATCGGGCTACCTAGCCGGGTCATAGTCTGCTGCATACAAAAATCCTCGGAAATTCCGAGGTCCCCTGACTTTCGAGTCAGGGGTTATTTACTTTTATGGGGGTGTTTTTCAGCTTCTTTGGCTTTTTTGTAAGCCTTTGTAACCATTTCTTTACCTTGAGCGACTCGTTCGCGATTCATTTTGATTTGTTTTTCGTCGCGGAAAGAGAACTTAATAGGCGTGCCGCTGTAGTCGTATATCTCTCGCAAAGATCTCTCTAGGTAGCGTTTGTAACTCCAGTGGACAAACTTTAGGTTTGAGCCGTAAATCACAAACCATGGTGGCGTAGTGTCTGTTTGGACGATATAGCGCAGTTTTGGGTGAGAGTTTTTTAGTCCCGCCGGCGGGTGTGAGGCAATCGATCGCTGGAGCATGTCGTTTAGTCGGCGAGTTTTGGTCTCTTGACGACGACGACGGTAGATATCGGTAGCTAAGTCAAATAGTTTGGTGACGTTTTGTCCGGTTACACTAGAGGTGAAAATTAGCGGCGCCCATGGTACAAATTTGAAATTATTGGCGATGCGTGGGGCTAGAGCGTCGCGAGTATAGGCATCTTTTTCTTCAACGCTGTCCCATTTGCTGACAACTATCACCAGCCCCTTGCCTGCCTCATCAATTATGCCCGCCAAGCGTTGGTCTAGCTGGGTGTTTAGTTCGTTAACGTCCATAAGTAGTAGGCATATTTCGGCCTCCTCGATGGCTTGCAGGGTGCGCAGAACCGAGAATTTTTCGATTCCAGTTTCTTGCTTGCCCTGCCTGCGGATGCCAGCGGTGTCAATCAGCTCAATTGACTGGCCTTCATAGCGCACAGTGATGCGGTTGAGATCACGAGTCGTGCCAGCAATGTTTGCCACGACCGCTTGCTGCTTGCCAGCTAGGGTGTTGAACAGGTAGCTTTTGCCGACGTTGGGGCGGCCAATTAGCGCGACACGCACAGTGTCGTCCTCTTCGTCCGGCTCGACTGCGGGCGGTATGAGGCTGGCGATTTGATCTAGTAGTTCTGAAATACCCTGGCTGTGCTCAGCTGAGGTACGGATGATAGTTTTTATGCCAAGGCGCAGGAATTCCTCGTTTGGCAGGCTGCCTTTAAGGTCGCACTTGTTTAAGATCAGAACGACTGGCTTTTGACTTTTCAGGGCTTTTTTGGCAACTAGTCGGTCGGCATCTGTTGGATAGAGGGTGCTATCGACTGCCACTAAGATTACATCGGCGGCAATAACCGCTTCGTCGATCTGTTCTTGAATACTCGCCTCAAAGTCGTCTTCTGGGTTTTTTAGACCGGCCGTATCAACTAACCAGAATTGTGAAGAATCGTCTTGATCGCGACTTTCGGGTCGAAGGTAGCTGACCTTGCCAACGACATTGTCTCGAGTAGTTCCGGCTTCCTCAGCAACAATCGCCTGCCTAGCTCGAACCAGGCGATTAAAAAGCGAACTCTTACCGACGTTCGCCTGACCAATTATTGCAACTGTTGGAAGTTTCTGGGCCATAACTTTGGTTAATTATACCAGAGGTAGCGAGGTTTTGCGAGCATAAGCACTATGCTACTTATGATATATCTATGGTTTTGTGCTCACCGCGCTTTATATCACCCAGTGAATAATTACCAAAGTCTGTTCGATGCAGCTTAGTTACCGTGTAGCCCAGGGCCGTAAAGGTTCGGCGAATTTGGCGATTGCGACCTTCGCTCATCTCAACAACCCAGCGAGTTTCATCACCGTCTTCTTGGCGTGACAGTGTCAATTGACTGCGGCCATCGGGAAGATCAAGGCCAAAATCGCTAATCATTTGCCGATGCAGCGGCTCAAGAGGTTTGTCGAGCGTAGCAAGATAGCGTTTTTGCTTTTTAAATGAGGGATGAGTCATTTGAAAAGCAAAGTCGCCATCGTTTGTCAGTAGTATGAGCCCCGAGCTATCCTTGTCCAGCCGCCCAACTGGCTTTAGCTGGTGGTAAGTGGTCGGTAGAACCTCATAAATAGTCGGCACATCGCCCTGGGGGCGGCGTGAGCAAACATAGCCTGTTGGCTTGTGAAATAGGACATAAACCTTTGCCTGCTGGGTAATTACTTGACCACTACACTTCACCTCATCTGTGTCGGCAATTCTGGCGCCTAGCGTAGCTACCTTATCGTTAACCGTCACTCTGCCCTGCTCGATCAGCTCATCGGCCTTTCGACGCGACACGCCTAAAGATAACGCTACGTATTTGTTGAGCCTTTTTTTCGATTGGTCTTTGGTGGAATTGTCTTGCACTATTTAATCACCGAGCTGGGGTGTTGATGGAGGCGTTGAGGTAGCCTCCTCCTGAGGTTCTGAAGAAGCTTGAGGCTCTTGAGGTTGTGGTTGCTGAAATTGCGGAGGATTAGGTTCTGCCTGTGGCTGGGTCTGCGGAGAGAGTGAGGCGATATCAGGGCGTTCAATGTCTGATTCGACTTGGTGTGGCGCTGGGGTTGGCTGGGTTTGGGCTTGCTGTTGCGGTGGGAACTGAGGCATAGCCGAGTGGTTCTGTTGTGGCTGCGTCTGTGACTCTTGTGGTTGCGGCTGCGGTTCGGTGACGACAGGAGGCAGCTCGGAGGTTTCTGGCGTAGGCTGAGCAGGAGCTGGTTGCGGACTGGGCTGTGGGGTAGGAGTAGCGGTTTCGCCTGAAAGTTCTTGTCGCATTCGCTCCTCAAGGTCAATTTGCTGATCTTGAGGCGGCTGAATTGGCTGGATGACACGATCACCGAGCGCGGCTGGCCTAGGGGTCGAAGAAGAGAAAGGGGCCGTTGGCTGCGGAAGTACGGCAGGTCTCACTGGTGCTGTCTGTTGAGCTGTGGGATGTTGTGGCGGAACGGGCTGTTGAACGGGCTGAGGTGGCTGCTGAGGCTGGGCCGCAGGCTGAGGTTGCTGAGCTGGGGTTTGCTGAACTACAGGTGACATGCCAGGTAAATCTCCCAGAACCTCATGAACCGTGCGTACAACGTCTTCAATTCCCACTTGAGACTTAACCAAATAGCGATCAGCTCCAAGCTTCTCGCCTCTTTGGCGCTGGTCGTCAGATGACAGCGCTGTCATCATAATTACCTTTATATCTCTTGTCTCAGTGGTAGAGCGCAAGATATCTAGCATATCAAAGCCGGAAATCTTTGGCATCATCACATCACTTACGATAAGTGCGGGACGTTCTTTAATAGCCATGGCCAGAGCTTCTTCACCATCGCCCGCCGATACGATGTCGTAGCCCTCCGCCAAGAGACGTACACCATAGATTTCGCGCAGACTCTTGTCGTCTTCAACCAATAAAATTTTTGTCATATATGCTCCTTACTATATACGAGGGCTTAAAAAAAAGCCATAGCGGTTACGCTCTAACTGGGTGGGCGCGGTGGAATCTCGACGGACTGTTGTCGCGCAGGATAGCGAGGTAGGTGTGATTGAGTTGGAGCTTGAGTCGGCTGGGCCTGGTGCTGTGGTGTGATTGGCGGAGGTGGTGAGGCTGTGGGGGTATCGACCGGCGGAGTTTGTGCTGGGGTTATCATGGCTCCTGCCGGTGCTTGTGGCGATTGTTGAGCCACGCTAGCTTCGATCTCGGCAAGAGTTGGGGCACTAGGCTGCGTAGGTTGCGCGACCTGAGGCGATGACCAACTTTCTAGACCTGAATAAGTAGGCGCAGGTGTCTGTTCTTGCGCTGGGGTGGCTTGGGCTAGTGGAGTGTTTTGCTGCAACTGTATGTCTGGCAACTCATCTGGGAGGCTGTTTAGCTTTTGAATAGCCTCTTCATGGCTGATCCTTGGGACGTCAAGGAAAAAAGTACTTCCCTTTTTGTATTCACTCTCAACCCTGACGTGCCCACCCATGGTTTCGGCTAGTCGACGGCACAGGTAGAGTCCTAGGCCGGTACCGCCAATTTCACGGGAGTCCGAGTTGTCTACACGGTAGAACTTTTGGAATAAATGAGGAATATCCTCGCTTGGTATGCCAAGGCCGGTGTCCTGGACGCTAATGGTGACCATGTCTTCATCTCCGGTTATATCGACTATTACCTCACCCTGGGGGGTATATTTAATGGCGTTTTCTATGTAGTTTGAGACAATTTCGCGCAGGTGGCTAGGGTCGACGTGGGCGTAAAAGACAGGTTCAAGCTTGCGCCTTGTATTGTCATCATCCAGCGATGGATTTGGTTTGAAAAAATAACGTAGCTGCTTTTGTTGCGCTAGAGTTGCTAGAGATTCAAATATATCTCTAACCATCGCTGTGACATCAATTATTTTTGGCTCATTTTTTAGCCTTCCATCCTCTGACTGACTAATGTCTAGTAGGTTTTGAAAGAGTTGTCCTAGGTGTTGTGCCGACTGGTGGGCCTTGGTTATAAAGTCGCGTGCTTTGTCGTCTATTTGTGCGGTTACTGGATTGAGCGCTAGACCTAAGTACCCTTCGATAGACGCTACTGGGGTACGCATTTCATGACTGGCTGTTGATATGAACTCAGCCTGCTCTCGCTCCTCGGCTTTTTCCTTCGTAATATCTCTAAAGATAACAATAATACCATTTTCACCTTGGCCTACCGGCGAGCTGGTGACTGAAACTAACCGTTTTCGATCACTCCCGGTCATCAGCGACAGCTTGTCACTATGAGTCGGTTTGTTGGTGGCGAGAGCTTTGGCAATAGGGTTTTCTACCCCAGACACCTCCCTGCCGTCTGGCGCTATCAGCTTTAAGACGCTTCGCCAGTCTAGGCCCAGTGCATCACCCTTATTCCAGCCGACTAAGGTCTGGGCCGATGGGTTTATCAGATCGATAACCCCCTCTCGATTTATAGCCATTACTCCATCATCGATAGTATTGATCACTACGTCAGACTTACCCTCAACAGTGCTCAGACGGCTCGTCAGTTCTTTAAGCGAGCTGTCAACTTTTTTATCGGGCTGGCGATGCCAAAGCACAAAACTCAGCATCAGCGGGGCTATGCCAAAAATAAGCTGGGTAATTATGGCCGGCAAATCCAGAGGTTGCTGAAGGTGAGTTAGTGCCAATTGAGCAATCACCAAAACTGCCATGCCAGCCACAACCCCGGATCCAAAAAAGCTGGCAAATATCGCTACAATTAACCAAGAGCTGATAAACGGCGAATCAGTGCCTCCGCTGGTAAAGATAAGCGTGCTGATGATTGCAACCCCCATCAAATACACTCCGACAGAGGTCATCATGGTGTGTTTTTTCGGTAGCCAAAAACATAAAACAAGGCTTATTACGGACACAACCGCAGCAACTATAGCGGTCAATTCGTCGATCATCAGTCCGACAGACGGTGCGTAATCAACGGGCAGAAATATCGCCAGGGCGTATAGGGACAAGATCGAAGCGCTCAAAAACAACACCGCCTCACATAGGCGCCTTAGCCAGAACCGATTTATAGCACGCGGCTTGATGAGACTGCCCTCCCCTGCATGTATATCAGTATGATTGAAAATTGGTAAAACTGCAAGAGATGGCTTGGGTATGGTATAATATCAGGTAGCCTAGGCCGTCACTAGGCCCTATATTATTAAATATAGGGCGGCGATTTTTCGGAAGTAAGCAAAAATGAGCAAGCTAATTTTTGCCATACTTCTCTCAAAATCTGGCCCTATCGTCTAGCGGTTAGGACGTCAGGTTCTCATCCTGGTAACCCGGGTTCGATTCCCGGTAGGGTCACCAAAGAAAAAATGTCACCTTCTGGTGGCATTTTTTCTTTGAAGCGAATTTATTCGCTGAATCGAACCCGACGCGGTTCGGGCGCAGCGTTCGCTTGCGGACATTTCCAAGAAGGTCGTCAAATCGGTAGGGTTACAGACAAACAGGTCCAGCTACTCGTCCTCGCCCAGCTCCTCAACCACCTCAAGCAGCCGCCTCGGTGTAATATCTGCTTTGATGAGATAGCCATCTACCCTGCTAATCATCGCCTCGCGAGCTTCGTCGTCTTGTTCAAAATTCGTCATAATTAAAATTTTACTATCTGGAACTAGGTCTACTTTGCCATTTCGAAGAGCATCGAGGATTTGATCGCCGCGCTGCTCTGGTAGCATGAGGTCGAGGATTATTAAGTCATACTGTTTGTTGCGAGCTGCCACTAGTCCGTCGCTACCATCAACTACCCATTCGACAGTGTAGCCGGCCTTTTTCAGGCTCCTGACGTACATTTCGCCAATAAATCTATCGTCTTCTATGCATAAAATCGTCTTTATAGCCATCACTTATCTCCTGTACATTGAATGATTTTTTATCCAGCCGCCGCCTTTTCTAACTAGACTTTGATTAAGCTGTCCATCTTCGAGTAGCTTATCTGAAACGGTAGCGTAAATCGGCAAGGTAAATGAGAAGGTTGAACCTTCGTTTTCGCGACTAGTGACGCTGATTGATCCGCCGTGAGACTCAACGAATGCCTTGCATATATATAGTCCGATGCCAGTTCCAGCAATTGATTCACGCGAGCGATGTGAGCGATAAAACTTCCTAAATACATTGCTCATGACATTTGCCGGCATGCCGATGCCATTGTCCTTGACCTTGATTTCGACGAATTCGCCCTTGGCGGTGGCTGAAATCTCGACAACTCCACCCTCGAAGCTGTACTTTACGGCGTTGTCAATTAAATTAGCCATCACCTCGCTGATGCTACCTCGGTCCGCAGCAACAGTCGGCAGATTGTCGGGTATATTTACATTCAGCATACGATGCTGGGCCTTGGCGCGCAACTGCATGTCATCAGCGATCGAGTCATAAATGGTATGAACAGTATCCTCATAGAGGTGCACTTGAAGGTGGTTTCTGTCAAACTTAGCGACGTTAAGGATGTTGTTGATATAGCCCGACAGTCGATTTGCCGAAACCACTAGACGACTGATGAGCTCTGGTTCGTCGCCCTTCATCCTGTCTGATAGCTCATGCTCGAGGATATCAAGATAGCCGCGGATGACGGTAATTGGCCCCCTGAGTTCGTGCGCAGCAAAGGCAATAAAGTTTAGATCATCTTCTTCGGGCATGTAGCGCTCCGACTGGTCAATCAAAAAGACAACGGTTTCAGCCGTCGCCCCTTTTTCATAAGAAGCGATAACGTCAAAAAAGCGTTGTTTTTTAACAAATCGCTGGTCTGTACTGACTCTCATCCAGCGTCTTTCGGCGTTGATTGCTTCATTTTCGCACTGCTTAATCCACTGCTCAAGAGTCTCATCGCCAAGGAAGTTTAGTGCTAAAAATGGTGTGCCGTCCTGTTTTTGACCGATAGGCGCAGCCGCATTGGCGCTGGCAACTTCCATACCTGGGCCCAGTATCACTACACCGCAACTGGTGTGATTGAGCGCTTCGGTCAGGAAAGCATCTTTACTGCTGGAGATCTCCTTGTCAGTGGGTTTTTCAACGCTGTAAAGAGTCTGCAAAATGCTTTTAAGCCCAGTTTTCTCACTGTGCTTTGAGTTTGGGTTTGGCGGTGCATGGACAGTCAGCTCGCCGGTTTTGTGGGCGATTGCTGCTAGGATGTCAGTCAGTGGGCGCAAAATATGCGGTAGGATCGCTAGAGACGCGAACATACCAACTCCCCAGGTTCCAATCGCTATAGCCCAAAGGGCTGGGTTTGACCATTCAATCATGCCGCTCGCACCAAGCGCCACCGTGGTGACAGTAGCTAGGGTCAGGTGGACACCGGCAATTAGCCAGCCGGCGATAGAACTGTGGCGAGCCTGAAACTGGCGGATGTTTTCAGGGCCTTTTTTTACTGCCACGACACACTACCTCGTTCGGTTATTGCACCGATCCAGGTCTGGCCACGGACTAGGCTTAGTGGCTCGTCGTCAGCTCCGATAAGTTGCAGCGGCGAATTTCTATCGGTCTTTTTCCAGACAACCTCACTAACTGTGCCATTTTGAAAGATGTAGGCCTGGCCGCTGCCGCTGGTCACAAGGTCCTCATAGCCGTCTGGGCCTCCTCGAGACTGAGCCTTAGTTCTTAGGGCGACAACGACGCTGGGCGTGATCTGCCCCCGCTCGCGATCGTTGTGTGGAGCGCCAGCCAGTGAGCGGCTGTAGGTATTTGACTGCGCATCGTACTGGTAGGTGGTGCCATA
>CAZBLG010000010.1:0-7419 GCA_964492805.1 uncultured Candidatus Saccharibacteria bacterium | reverse complement strand
CTTGATACGGTGCCGCCCAGTCCATATAGTGCATCCTCAGGCTGCGAACTGGTCCAATTAGTTCGGGCTTCTCGTGTTGATAAAGAGCGAGAAATCGCGTCACCCCTCCTTCAGACACCGCCTCATAAACAATACCTGCCTCTTTAAGACCTGATTGGGGCCTGGAGTCAGTAGAGTTTTCAATCATCACCGCAGTAACTGGTGGGCTGAGGTTCGTACCCTCCGGTAGTTCAACTCCGGTTAGTGGTGAGTAGATCTTTTGAGGTGCTGGCTCTATCGAGTAGGTGGCGTTGTAGTCGACTTGTGGCACCGACGGTAGCAGCACGGCTATGAAGATAATTGCCGAGATGGCTGCGCCAGCTATCAGCGCTACTGATAAACGATATTTTTTCACCCAAGCCTTGAGGCGAGGCGAAATAATAGATTTTTTTCGAGGATTAGATACACGCATATGCTTAGTATACCACGGTAGTACATGGGGAGAGTGGGGGCTTGTTGTTATTTGCATAAGCCAGCCAGATGCCCAGCAGACTGCTAGTCTAATTTAGTCCAGCTACGACTATTCGATTACAATAGTTTTTCGATAACCGTATCTTGACAGTCCGCCAACTCGTCCAGTAGAATTAGGCATATGAAAAGAGCTTATGGCTTTACTATCGTGGAGCTTCTGATTGTTATTGTGGTCATTGGTATACTGGCTGGTATAAGTATCGTAGCGTATAGTGGCATATCAAATAACGCTAATGATACAGCCGTTAAGGCCGATCTTAGGGCTATAGCAGCAAAAGTACAAGAGTACCAAATATTGAGCGGCACCTACCCTGCTAGCGGCAATAACTCAGCTGCCTTTCCGGGTGGGATAAGGTATGCCGTAAATAAGCAATCTTACCAAGAAGGGGTCAATATGTACTACTGCGTCATATCGGGGAGTGACAATCCTAGGTTTGCGCTGGCAGCCCGAAGTAAGTCAGGCGCAATTTTTGTATACCGCGAAGGCACCTTTCAGGGCTATTCTGCCCCTACGTTCACAACAGGAAACAGTATTTGTACTGGGTCTGGTATACCATCCACTGAGCTAGGCTTTGAGTATCACTATGGCCGCGATGTCAATAGCCAGTGGAACGGCTGGACCAACGGTTAACGGCCTAGCCTGTTATGCTATCTATCTGATTGCGGAGCTGATTCGGCTTAGTGCCCGCTCTTTACCGAGGTGTGCCAGTGTTTCATCAAGTTGTGGGCTAAACGGTGCCCAGGTGATGGCGATGCGGATGAGGCTAAAGAGAATGCCTGGTTTTTGATCAGTGGCTTCAAGGAGCTGGTTGAGGGTTGCTTGGATAGCCTCTGCGGACCAGTCTTCTAGTTTTTCAAGCGCGCTGTAAGAGGTTTGTAGCAGGTGGCCACGCTCCTCTTCGGACAGTTTCTTGAGCTGTTTGTTGCTGGTGATAAGCTCGTCATCACGCGTTGGCTCTTCGAAAAAATAGCTAGTAAGAGCCGGCAGGTCTTTGAGGGTCTTTAAGCGCTCCTGAGCCAGTGCTAGGACTTGCTTTTTGTAGCTTTCAGGCTGTTTTTTAGCAACTTCTGGCCAGAAAAACTCAACTCTTTTGTATAGTTCATCAAGCGTTAGTTCGCGAATAAAATGGCCGTTCATCCAGAGCAGGCGCTTTTCGTCAAACCGGGCGCCTGAGCGCTGGACGCGCGATAGGCTAAATTTCTCGACTAGCTCGTCCATCGTAAAGACTTCTTGCTCTGTGCCGTCGTTCCAGCCAAGTGTGGCGATGAAGCTGTCGAGCGTTTCAGGTAGGTAGCCGTCGCGGATGTAGTCAAGGACGTCTTTGGCTCCGTCGCGCTTGCCGAGTTTTTTGTTGCCCTGCTCGTTCATGATGTGTGGTAGGTGGGCGAATATTGGCAGGGGTGCTTCCTGCATCGCATTCTCGCCACCGAAATCTCCAGAAACGGCTTCGCGCCGCGTCTCTGTCTCGTACGCAGAAGCAGACACTCGGGCTGCAGATGTTTCTTGAGATTTGGTAGCTCGACTGCTCTCGTCAGGTTGTTGCTTTTGACTCGCACCCTCACCACCGAAATCATCCAGAGCGGCTTCGCTCAGCGTCCCTACACCGCTCCCGTCGTACGCTTCGCTACGTAGGTCGCTGTCCTCGGGTCCTGCCGCTCGGTCCGCCCCTAGTCCTCGCTCGCTAAAGCTCGACTCGGTCTGGGTGCTGCCCCGCCTCGCGTCACCCGAGGCTAACGTAACCTGAGCCTCGACGTCAAACCCTAATGCCTCGTAGAGCGCTAGGTAGTTTGCCATGCTAGAGATGAACTCTTGTCCGCGGATGACGTGAGTTATTTTCATTTCTAGGTCGTCGACGATATGGGCGAAGTTGTAGGTCGGGTAGCCGTCGGATTTGATGAGGATGATATCGTCAATAACTTCTGGACTGGTGGTGATTTCACCCATCACCTGGTCGCGGTAGGTGTAGCTTTTTGGCGTACTTTTAAACCTCAGTGGTTGGGTACCGTCCCAGGCAGGAGGATTTTCTGGGCGATTGTCGCGGTAGCGGAAGGCGCGTTTTTGAAGCGTGGCTTGTTCGCGAAAAGCTTGAATTTCCGCTGGAGTGAACGGATCGCCATAGGCTAGTCCAGCATCGATTAACTTTTGAGCATACTGCTTGTAAATGTCTAATCTTTCAGACTGCACATAGGGACCGTAATCACCACCAATATCCGGTCCCTCATCGAAGTCCAGGCGAAGTGCCTTTAGGCTAGCGATTAAGTGCTCGCGACTTCCGGCAACTTCACGGGACTTGTCGGTGTCCTCTAGTCTCAGTACGAATGTACCACCGGCCTGTTTGGCTACGAGATATGCAAAAAGTGCGGTACGGATGCCACCTACGTGCAAGAATCCTGTTGGGCTGGGTGCAAATCGAGTGCGAATGTGTGTCATACCCTTTATTTTACCACAGTAACAGATAGAAAAAGCCTCATGCTGGTTCGCACAAGGCCCTATCCTTTTATTATATCACATTTAGATACAATTTGTCAATAGCTACATGCTGGTGGCGATACGATGAATCTGATTGCTTGAGAGTGGCGCACTGCCCTGTAGCGTATAGAGCACTCCACCATTTACCCAGGCGGCATTGCCCTCGTAGGTGTATATGGTGAGACCGTCAACTTGGGTGGTGGATGAGTTAGGGCTCTGCTCGTCGACGAACTGTCTGACGGACGATGAGTCCCAGTTACTCTTTTGTTGGGTTATCGTATAGCCTCGGTTGCCGTCGGCATAGGCAAAGCGCATGCTAACTTCACCGTCTTTAAAGGCAATTGGCCCACTCAGAGCATAGCCGTCTGGCCTAAAACCAGGGTACTTAGCATCGACTCCCGACTGTACGGCGGCCATTCGGATGGAAAGATTGGGCATATTTAGATAGGTAAAGTAGCCAGCCAGCATAACAATGGCTAGGCTGGCAGTCGATAGGCTCATAAACCTGGCAAAGCGTCCGCCGGAGCGCTGTTTTTTAGCTCGGCGATGTTTTTGTGGCGCGACTTCGCGGTTCATCGCTTCAAATATAGCATCGTTTTTCAGTGCGTGGGCCGACTTTAGGTTTCTGCTTTGCGACTGCTGCTGCGCTTGGGCCGGCGATAGTTTTGCTTGAGTGTCGAATTTCTTTTGAGCTGAAGCTCGCTTGCGTCGCGGAGCGGTGATATCTAGTGACCGGTTAGTGGCGCGATGAGTTACTGGGTGAGTTTCGTGCTGGCGGTCAACCCGAGCAGTAGCCGGTTGCGACTGGGCAGCAGCTTCTGGGAACTTACTAACTGCATCGGTTTTCTTGACAGTGAACTGCTGAAGGCTCATTGGTGAGTAAGCAGCAACAATCGGCGCACTATTAGTTTCAGTCTGTTCGCTAAAAGGTGTGATGACGGTAGGCTTTTTGACGTAGCGTCGACTCAGTGTAGAAGAGTGCTGAGTCGTGGTATGAATGCTCGGCATGTCCACGCCTCTGGCTGGCAGTGGAGCTGCGGTCTTAGTTATAACTTCTTGTTTTTGTTCAATTTCCACACCCTCAACCGGCAGTCCAGTTACTGGATCGTATGCCCGATTATTGATAATCACATAGTTGCTTGTGTTCACTCGCACTCCCCTTTTCGCCGTCCAATATTTATTACCCGATTGCGCTTATACTACCAATAATACAGAGCCGCCCAGGCTTTTGCAAGCGTCTATTTTATGGTATGCTAATGCAAGTCATGTATCGAAGGCCTTCGCGCAAAAAAGAAATAGCACGCAGAACACTAGTCTATCTGTTAATGATCTTTTCTACCATACTTTTGGTAGGTCTTTTAATGATGACGGTGTTGGGCTATCGGTTCAATTTTCAAACGCGCTCTGTTGAGCAGACTGGGCTGATTCAGTACAACTCCTATCCCAGGGGTGCCACGGTTAGTATTGACGGACGAAGGTTCGAAAGGACCCAGGCCAAAGGTCCTGTCCTGCCGGGTCAGCGCCAATTCGCGATGAACTTGGCGGGTTATGAGACCTGGCAAAAAAGTCTTGATATTGAGCCTGGGACTGTAACTTGGCTGAACTACGTTCGTCTGGTACCGACTGAAAAAACTATCACGCCGATAGAAACCATCGAAGGTATCTCTAGTGCCCAAACTTCTCCGGACAGTCGGTTTATTGCGGCAACGACAATCGACGACGATGACTTGCCATCTCTTGTGTTGATGGATTTTCGTAACTCCCGTCAACCAGCTATAACCGAGTATCCAATCAACACGTCGATACTTACAGGCTACGAGGAAGATGCTCCAGAGAGTAATCATCGGTTCAACGTGGTTCAGTGGAGTAAGTCTAGTCGCGCGGTTATTATAAAGCACCAATACCGACGCGATGACGCCAATCACACTGACTGGTTATGGCTTGATCGTGAATCGCCGAACGATATCGTTAATCTGTCTTCCCTGCTTAGTTTGCCAATAAACAGTGTTTGGCCGATCAATAGTCGAGAGATCTACGTACTGCAGTCAAACGGCGATGTTCGTCGCGCTACGGTTGGCAGCGGGACGATCTCCCGCCCGCTTCTATCGAAAGTTTCCTGGTTTGAAGCATATGACGAAGATACGTTGGCATATGTTGGCTGGGCGGACGATGAGCGACTGGCTGGGGTGTGGCGCACCGGTTGGTCTGAGCCCTCGGTTTTAGCCAGCACTCCCGAGTCGAGCGGGCAGCTGATTAGCGTGCGAGTTTCTGAGTATTTCAATAAAGATACGGCTGTGGTGAGCATCGGTCAATCAGCGACAATTTATCGTGGCTCACTACCGGCAACCGACGAAGGGCTAGCGGTTTTTCTGCAGACTGCTCGAACGTTTACTTTCAATAAGCCAATTGCCAGCCTGCAGATCAGTCAAAATGGAAGATTTGTTATGGCCGAGGATGAGTCTGGGTTTATCAGCTACGACCTAGAGCGCCACCAGTCATCTCAGGTTGTAAAGCGCCACGACGGTGCACCGCTGCGCTGGATTGACACGTATCATCCATGGGATATTGATGATAGTGGACACCTAGTCATGCAAGAGTTCGATGGCGTCAATGCCTACCGGCTGATGCCGGCGGCTTCAGGCTACGATGTGCTACTAACTCAGGACGATCGATACATCTACAGCTTCGTAGTCACTGAAGATTCAACTGTTCAGTTGCAACGCCTATCGATGACTATTTAATTTCGTATTAACTGGCACCAAATATCCGCTCAAGCAGCGTTGGTGCCGGGCGCCCAGGTATACTAGCGGCCTGCGGGGCTGCGGAGCTACTTGACGCAGTTTCTGCCTGCGCCGGGTCTGGACTAACTTGTTCGGCAAATATCAATAGCCGCTTTTCGGCAGTACCAAGCGGTACGCAACTTATAAGGGTCAGCATTGGCTTGTCAGTATCGATTTGAACTTTCGATACCTCTGTTGGCAGGACCACCTCTTTGGCGGTGACTGAGTAGGTGTAGCGCTTGCCTTCAAAGTTCATGTAGATGATATCGCCGGTGTCTAGTTTTTCATTTTGGGCAAAAACAAATTTATAATCACCACGAGCAAATACGTCGTTGCTTGAGTGGGCGGCAAAGACTGAATTGCCAACTTTCCCGGGTGTTGCATTGGCGCCGGGAATTGAAAAGTGGGCGATTCCTTTTTCCATGGCGGTCATTTGCGAGTTATGGTCTGGACCGATGCCATAAACCACCGGGGCATCGATATTAATCTTCGGAATGATCATCCGCGGCTCTGGCCCTACCTCAACGTTGACCGTTGGATCGACGATGATATTTTGTGGTTGGATATTGCCAGGCGTAGTATAGGCGGCCACAGTGCCAAAGATTACTCGGTTGTACTGCAGGAACACAAATAGCAGCAAGACGGCGATACCAGCAATCACTGGTATAAAGTGGCGAGACTTTTTCACTTCAATCGTGGAGTTGACTACTTTTTGGCGAATCGATTCGCGTAGCTGTTTCATCGCTTCTTTTTGGGAGACCGAGTCAACGGTTTGGGGGTTGCTGCCGATGGCAGCCTGGGGCTGAGGTGAGGTTTCTTGGCCGGGTGAAGCGAAAGCTTTGGCTAGATTTTGTCTCTCGTAGTACATTTGGTAGTACTTTTGCCAGGCGCTGTGGTATTGGTCCCACTGCTCCTTGGTCGGCTGTCGACTACCAACGTCAGTGGCCATGGTTCGCTGGTAGGTTGAAGTTGGCTGTTCGGTCTGGTTGGCTTGGGTTCGTGGCTGAGGTTCGGCGGTTTCGGGCGGAGCGGTCTGTAGTCCATGGCCGACGGAGTTGTTTTGCGAGTCGCTGGGCTGACTAGGTGCCACTAAATCTTCGGCCGGTTGATCTGGTGGAGTGGATTGCTGCTGAGGGGCTATGGGAGTAGTGTGCGGCGTGTCCTCTCCACTGCCGCCATCGTAAATACTATTTAGCTGACCACGAATTACATCTGCTGCAGCATGCTGCGGAGATGTATGAGTGCGGGGTGGTACAACTACTCTACGACCTGTCTGATCGGTTAGCGGCACTCCCACCTGCGCGTTTGGCTGATCGTCTTTCGGGTTCATCTATAGATTCCTATATCCTAAGTATACAGTATCAAGATAACCATTTCTATGCGAGTCAGTGGTGCTGATGGCTTTAGGCAGTAATGTTTAATTGGAACGAATTTAAAAAGACCTCAGTAAGAGGTCTGATGCTGTCTTTGTGGTACCGCGGGCCGGAATTGAACCGGCACGTCCGTAATGGACACGAAATTTTGAGTCTCGCGTGTCTACCAATTCCACCACCGCGGCATATGATTACGACATAAAAAGTATATTTTCAAAGAGCTGTACGTTTACTAGGTCCACGCATCGCGCATCTACCCCTATTTACGTTTCACGCAGCCACCACC
>CAZBLG010000009.1:12658-16041 GCA_964492805.1 uncultured Candidatus Saccharibacteria bacterium | reverse complement strand
AGTTCCATTATGATGAGCGACTGGTTACTTTATTAACCATCTCCAGTAGTTTTTGATGATGCTCGGGCGCTAGCTGTAGTTGGTCGAGCGAAGACAGGGCAGTTTTGGTGTACTCAGAAGCTTTCTGTTCGGTTTTTTGTCGGGCTCCAGAGGTTTCAAGCAGGCGCTTAGCTGAGTTAATTTCAAGAGGCGTCGCCGCAGGATTACCAAAAGCCACCATAAATGACGCCTGGTCGCTTGGACTAAAGGCCTCGAGCGCCACCTCTACCATGTAAGTTCGTTTTCCCTCGACAATGTCGCTAACCGTCGATTTGCCGGTAGCTTGCTCATCGCCAAATAGCCCAAGCAGGTCGTCGGTTAGCTGATAGGCAATACCCAGCGCAGCGGCGTAGCTTTTTAAAATAGCGCACTGCTCATCACTCGCCCCGGCCAGGCGAGCGCCGGTTAGTAGCGGCAAGACGAACGAATAACTAGCGGTTTTATGAGTGGCTACCTTAAGGGCGTCGCCTTTTAGGTATGGCGTAAAACTAAGCTCGGTGTCGATTAACTCACCGCCGGCCACCTCAAAAATCCCCGCGCTCAGTAGTTGCTGTGCGATAGCCTTATCTTTGCCAGAAAGGTCGCTTAAGGCAATCAGCTGGTGGGCACCGGAGAGCATCAGGTCGCCACCGAGGATGGCTGCGCTGTGTGCGTAGTGAGTTAGGTTGTCGGGGGAGGAGATGTACTGAGAGTACTCAAGCTTGTAGCGACCGGCGATATTGGCCACGCCGTAGCGTATATAGTCTCGGTCAATTACATCATCGTGGATCAGCATGGAAAAGTGAAGTAGCTCTTGGGCAGCGGCTACTGGTGCGATTGAGTCAATATCATCTCCGCCAAAGGCCTCATAGGCTAGAATAGTCATTTTTGGACGTAGGCGTTTGCCACCAGATTGAATCAATGAGTAGAGATTTTTCCACAGCCGCTCATAAGACGGGTCAATTTTTGTAGCGTTTTCTATCGACTGCTCAAAAAACTGATTTAGTGCAGTATCGACAGATAACAGAGCCTCTGGCTGCGTGGCGGGATGATTCATTGTTTGTAATTATAAGATAAAATTTTCACTACGGCAATCAGCAGATTTATTTAGGTATACTACTACGGAGATCCCCTCTAATGAAGGCGACTATAGCATGCTGTGTCGTAACTGGGCTCATGTGCAAAAAAGAGAGTTTTTGGTTTTGTCTGCAGGCATAGGCGTGTTAAAATGGGCGTAGTAACAAACAAAAAACAAAAACAAACAATATCATCAAGATAATTAACCATAGAGGAGCCTATCGCCTATGATTAAAAAAGTATTAATTCTCACATCCCTAGCGGTTGCCGTTATCGGCACTGCAGTCGGCAGTACACTTGTTTCAGCAGCTGAAGTAACTGTCTTGCCGGGCGAGTCAATTCAAGACGCGATCAATAACGCCAATCCAGGGGACATCATTACCGTTGAGGCTGGCACATACCCAGGCCCAATCAATGTCACCGAGTCGGTCACCTTGAGGGGTGCTCAGGCTGGTGTTGATGCTCGCAGTCGAACTGGTGCCGAGACCATCATTACTCCTAGTTATTCAGGTGGGTTTAACATTCGGACCGAGGACGTGACTATTGATGGCTTTACGATTGATGGAGATGGCGTTACACCATATGGACGGGCGATTGTGTTGTTTGCCGGAGCTGATGTTTCGAATCTTCAGGTGAGCAATAACATCATCAAAAACAATCAGACCGGTATTGTTACCGCTGGCGCAGATGTCACCCTCACTGGCCTAAGAGTCAATAACAACCTATTTACCGACAATCAGTACTCAAATGGTGCAGCTGGAATATTTATACATGGCGCCATAGGATCGGATGTCCAGATAATAAACAACAGCTTCGCTAACACCAACGATGGTGGAACCGCTAGCAGCAACGCAATTAGCTTAGCTGGGGCCGCAGGTGCACCGCTAAGTGGCGTGACTATAAGTGGTAATTCTAGTGTTAACGATGGTTCATTTGTCTATGTTTATGATGTAAGTCAAATCCAGATCACCAACAACCAGTCCCAAGACCAGGGTGGCAATGGCGTACTAGTCGGCAGCAGCGTCAGCGGTGCAGCTATCACTGACAATACCTTTAGCAATAGCAATAATGGCGTGCGCTTTTCCGACACCCAGCCATCGAGCGATGTGACTATTTCAGCCAACACCATCACTGGCATGCAGACTGCTGGTGTGTTGGTGTCCAGTAGCGCAGTAGTCGATGGTATTGAGATCATCAACAACACCATTACCGGCAATGCAACCGGTGTGCAAAATGAAGGCTCTGCGGCGATTGATGCCAATAACAACTGGTGGGGCTGTGAAGCCGGACCAGGTGCGGCTGGATGTGACTCGATTGATGGAGTGGTGCTCGCAAGTAGCTGGTACACCGACGCTACCCTTACGGAGACTAACCTTGATGCAGATAGTGACGAGACAGTACCTGGCGTGCCAAATACCAGCTGGGCAAACAGTAGCTCTGGCACACTTGTCGCCCTGGCGGCAGTTGTCGTAGCTACAGCGCTTGGATCAGTTGTCTTGATGCGCCGTCGTTCATCGCAGCGCTAGTGAAGGCTGGCTCAGTATGAAGCTAAAGCCCAAACCCAGTGGTTTAAGTTTACTAAAAAAGCAGCACTCTATATGGCGAGTGCTGCTTTTGACCTGCGTCCTTATAGCGATTGGCGCGCTAGTGGCCGTGTATATCTACCAACAAATTATTCCGCGCGATCATCAGGCTAAAGTCCCCACAGAGACAGCTGAGCAGGAGCAGGAAGATGATGCCCAGCAAGAGGCGCCAGAGTATCGGGCTGCTCCTGCAGCCACTCCAGCGTCTCAGCCGCACTCAATTACTATCCCATCAGTCGGGGTGCACAGGGCGGCCATTGTGCCAGTCGGTATTGAGCCAAACGGAGACATGGCAACTCCGCCGACAAATCACGGTGTTGGCTGGTATGACAAAAGCGCCCAGCCGGCTGATGGCACTGGCACACTGCTATTAAATGGCCATGTCGGCATAGGCAGTCAGGAGGCGGTATTTAAGCAACTACATCGACTCTCAGTCGGTGAGGTAATTGAAGTCCAGACTGGTGATGGCACGTCCTATCGCTACGAGGTGTACCACATCGAAAGGCTACCGCTTGAAGATGTTGATATGCGAAAGATGATCCGCTCAGTCAACCCATCAAAGCAGGGACTCAACATCATCACCTGCGCAGGTGAATATGATGATGCCAGGGCAACCTATGACGATCGGGTGCTGGTTTATGCTGTGCGAAGCGACGCATAGTCGATTTAAATTATATTTTACATAAATAGGCGAGTATAATATAT
>CAZBLG010000009.1:1632-12558 GCA_964492805.1 uncultured Candidatus Saccharibacteria bacterium | reverse complement strand
GTAGCCAGCGTAGCTATCGCCAGCATAATCATCAGCCAAGATCAGATAACCGAAGTCGTGGCGGCTATTTCATCGTTTCTACCAAGTGACATGGCGGGGCTTTTAACGGCGCAGCTGACTAACGCCGTAGATAATGAGTCGGCAAATGTACTGGTTGCCACAGCGGCAATCGCCCTGGCCCTGTTTGGTGTATCAGGGGCGATGAGCAGCCTAGTCAATGGTCTAAATGTCGCCTATAGGGCTGAAGAGACTCGTAATATTATTAAAGTTAGGCTGATTAGCCTGGGGCTAACCTGCCTATTGATAGTCGGACTGCTTCTTATACTGCCCTTAATCGCACTTGGAGGGGATGTGCTTCGGTCAATCGGTACACCCGAGGTGCTGGTCGGGGTATTTTCAATTTTGCGCTGGCTACTACTAGCGGCAGTTATGGCAATTGGCCTGGCGGTTATTTATCGCTATGCGCCCAATCGACCAAACGCTCGGTGGCAGTGGGTTAGTTGGGGCGCAATCATGGCAACGATACTGTGGCTAGTTGCTACCGCCTTGTTCTTTATTTATGTGCAGAATTTTGCTAACTTCAGCGAATCGTACAGTTTGTTTGCCGGTATTATCGTTTTGATGATGTGGTTGAATGTCACTGGTTTGATCGTTCTAGTGGGAGCTGAAGTCAATCACCAGTTAGAAAAACGAACCATTCTTCCCGTCAAAGCTAAATAGATTTTAGTTGTCAATTGATACAAACATAGTTCTTGTGCTATGATAAACTAAGATAACGATAGGTAAGTTAAAGGGAGGCGAAGAAGGACATGATTGACGGGATTCCGTCACGGGTGCCGCAATCACCAGATAAGCGAGCTGTGCCCAGAGCAGAGCCTGTTCGTCGTCAGCCCGAGCTGCAGAGGCAGCCAGTTCCGGTGGAGCCAAGTCCCCCTGTGCTACAAAAAGCATCACCAGCCCCGAAGCGTAGTAAAAAGCCGATTTGGGCGAGCATAATTGTTGTAATAGCCCTAGTACTCGGACTAGCTGGTTGGTATTTTTGGAATCAAATGAACGGTGCTACGGCTACAGTTGATAGTGACAAATACCAGGCAGTGTCGATGTCTGATGGTCAGATATATTTTGGAAAGCTGAGTTTTGTCGATAAAGAGTACGCCAAACTAACCGATGCATACTATTTGCAGGCTGAGGTAGGTGAAGTTGCCGGTGCAGAGGAGGCTGAGGTTGCGCAGCAGGCTAATGGCAATGTCAGGCTGATAAAATTGAGCAATAAAATCTATGGCCCAGAAGACGGAATTATCATCTCAAAGAGTCATATCATCTCCTACGAAAATCTCAGCCCAGGCGGTCAGGTGGCTGACTGGCTGGAAGAAAACAGCAGCGCCAACTAAGGGCTAGGGAGCTGACTGCCCGAGTGATGCTACGTAGCTCTTCCAGGAGCTATCGCTGATTTTATCTTGCGACTTAATCATCACCAACAAACTGTTCTTAATCAGTAGAACAGACTGAGGACCTTTCGAGGAGGTACCAATATATACCCTAGTGTCTGCGCTGGTTATCTCAGATGTTGCGCTATATTCCTTTGCCAGTTCAGCTAATTTTTGAGCCTCATCGCCCTTAAATGAATCAGGCAGTTCTTGCTGGCTGACACTAATCGCCACGCCGTCAATTTCATCAGTATAGGCAAATACTGGAGTTTTACTGTTCGGTGGACTAACTAGACTCCAACCGCCGAGTTGTTCTATGTCAGCGTTTTCTGGCAGAACTGTCTGGTGGCTGGGCTCTGTCGGCACTTCGTTGTTTGAAAAAAGAAAATACATCACCACTCCTAGGCAAACCACAATCACTGACACCAATACTATCCGAGCTCGCCTGGACAGTCGGAATATTCGTCGCTTCTTAGTGGATGAGTCTGATTTATTTATTGAACTAGGCTTCATAACTATAGTGAATAGAGATCGTTATTGAGGCTCCCTAAGCATGACTATTATACCATGGCAACTTTTTGCTCGAAGGGTGCGTAGGCACTAGCGGCTACTTATTGTTAAAGGTGAAGTCGATGTTGCTAACGTAGGCGTTGTGGTTATTGGACGCCACTAAGTCGATTCTGAAATATATACTCTGACCAGCCTCAAAGTCGCAGATTGCTGGGTCGGAGCTACCATCAGCCATACCTCTATTCCAGGAGGTCATTTCGCCGGTCGCGGTGTTTACAGGCATGCCACACGGTGTTAGGCTGGCGCCATTGTCGCGATAGGCCTGATAGGTGACTGAAGCGGTGCCGTCCGTCCGCCCCATAATTGACGTAGATCCTGGGACGAAGCCTGAGAAGTTATCTGGTAGCTGATAGGTAACGTAGATACTTCTAGTCTGACTGGTTGACTCTTCTGACGTCCAGCCGTAGAAGTTATATGTTTCATCTTGGCCGCAAACTTCTGGCTGCGAGTCGCTACCGTCGTTGATACCAAGTGAACCAGAGCAGATATCGGAAGATATTCTACCGATGTCTGCACCATTCATCACGGCACCGGCGTACTGCGGGCTAATGGTCACAAACGTGTCCGGACTTGAACTACAATCGCCCCAGCCGTCAGCTTCGAGGCACTGTACCTTGCCGATAGTCGTGTCGTAGTACATGCTACCAAGTAGCGCTTCGTTGTTAGCTTCAGCTGGCGGGGCACTGCTCTGGTCGAGTGTGAACAGAGTTGCGTCTTCACCCTCTCTATCATTGCCAACCTTGACGTTTTGACTGCTGACTGGCTTTTTTGTGACCGATAGATCGTCTACTAGTAGTGCATATGACTCAGATGCGCCGTCCCTAATGACGATCGATGAATTTGTCGCCTGGGCTGTAGTTGTAGTAATTTCACAAGAGACTAGCTTCCACTGGTCGGTGCCAACACTCTGCGTGCTGTAGTTGGTGCACTCAAGCAGATTCTCCTCAATCGTATCATAAAAGACCGAGAGATTGTCCAGTTGAGACGATACTGCTTTAGCGTAGAAGGAAACCCTATAAGTGGTGGCTGGTTCAAGCGCTGCCTGCAGGTTGTTGCGCATACCGTCGGCACTGCTAGTTGCCACCAGCTGGGCACTTGACTCATCGCTATGACCCTCATCTGTCCGCTGAGTCACCGTTGCCTCGCCAACAGCCTGCCAATTACTAGAGAAGTTTTCAGCGTCGACTACTGCGCCATCGGTAGCCAACTCTGAGCCACTGGTAACTTGGCTGTTGATTGACAGTATTGAGCCGCTTGAAGAGTTTTGCACCTCGAGAATCTTCTCATCAGTAGAGTTGGTGTTTCCGCTCCTGATAACCAATCCACCGGTTTCTGAGTCACCATTTAGCACCAGCTCGCCGTCTGAATTGTCATATACGTCCTGCAGGTTAGGTGGGGTCGAGGCCGAACCGCTGACCGTCACCCAGCTCGATCCACTCCAGATCATCGTTGCTGCGGTATTCTTTTGTAGGGTGATTTTTTTCTCTGGATCTGTTTCGCTGTACGACAGGCTAAAGTCCTCTGAGTCGTCTGCGGCAATAACATAAATGATTCGTCCAGCAGTTTTGTTGGTCGGCTCTGGCAGGTGGGCGGTTTGTTCAATTGCACTAAAACCAACAATGACAGCTGCTGAGCTGTCGACGCTTGATTGGGTGATAGAACAACTAGAGTCGACTAGTCCACCTTCGGTGTAGCAGGCATCGTCATTGGTTGTCGTTGAAAAAGTCGGCGTATCAATGATAACCAAGCCTGGGGGGCCCTCACCATTCGCACTACCGCCACTGATAATCACATTGCCACCACCTCCGTTGGCTCCGCCTGCATCCCCAGCTTGTAGCACAAGGTTGCCGCCATCGCTACCACCGCCACTACCGCCTGATCCGGCCCTGATTGCTAGTTCGCGGCCAGCTGTATCTGGTGCTGATGTGGCAATTGAGATCGTCTTGTCGCCACCAGAGCCTAGCGTTAAGTCACCGTTGCCAGCGATTGTAAACTCGTCGTTGCCATTGCGCTGGAGCTGCATTAGGTTGCCAGAACCAGTTTTATTGATAAAGACACTGCTGTTGTCGCTCGCATCAGTCTGAACACCTTGACCAAGCTGAACGAGCTGATCAGCGGTCCTGCCGCCAAGCGATCCAGCACTCATCGCATAGGGCACGGCAGACAGTTGAATTCGTGGTGACATTTCACCATCCCACTGAATATTCACAGGGTTTGCTATTTGCTCTGTGCCACCGATGTTCATCGTTAGCCACAGGTTGCCACTCCAGTTGATACTGGCAGGGAAGGCGGTTTGCGAACCCAGCTGAGCACCGAGGTAACCATTGGCGACTCGTAGGCGCGCGTCTTGGCCGGGTGTTGCGCCGTTGGCGTCGTGATATGTTTCAGACCAAACTGGGGTGCCGCCACTACCTTGTGAGTACAGGCGGAATTCAACGTTGTAGTGACCATCAGCCACCACCCCACCAGTCGCATTGCGCAGCCTGGCAGAGAAGCTGATCGTCCCAGGGGCGGCCTTGGCAATATCCGACAAGGCAAATAATGTTGTAATAACAACAACAGATAAGATCAAAGCACATATTACGCGCCATGCATAGCGCATATTATATGTAGAGTGTTGAGCTGACCACACAGTCATTTCGAATGTTTTTACCCCCGTTAGGGTTCGTAAATATTTGTTTCACTTGTGACGTGTGGTGGTCCATCAAAGCTTGCTGATATTCTAGCATAAACGACATGAAAATGACAACGGTCAATAGAAACCAGTCGCAGTAGTCGCTCTGCGCTTATAGTCTCGTACTCAACGCTTGAGTAAATAAGATTTAATTGAGCCTACATTGAACTAAGCCCAACAATATTGGTTTAACTATATACTATCACAAATCATCTAAAAAGTCAATCCAATCACCCTTCAAGACCGTTTTATATATGCTACAATAACATTAGCAATTTAAAGATAAAGAAAGCATAAATTTGGTGAGCTTTAAGCGTGTCTTAGCGGTGATGGTTCTGGCGATAGCTACTATAGCTTGGCCGCTAGGTGTTTTGGCGGCTGATTATGGTGGTGGCAACGTCAGGAGCTATGGGGCGGATCAGCCGATTGACTACGGAACAGTGGTAGAGCTGACTGGTGAAAATTCAGATCGTGTCAAACCAGCTACCCAAGATGAGATGCAAAATATGTTTGGCGTAGTGGTTGATCCCCAGACGCTATCGGTCAGGCTGTCAAGTGAGGCGGTTGAAAACGAAGCGTACGTGGCGGTGTCAGGAACCTACAATGTGCTGGTTAGCACCCAAGGGGGCGAGGTTGTAGCTGGCGATCACTTGACTATGTCCTCAATCAACGGCATCGCCATGAAAGCCAGCACCGAGGAGCCAACGGTTCTTGGGCGGGCCGGCAGTTCGTTCAATGGTCGCAGTGTCAATCTTGGCTCAACTAGCATTAAGGATGTCGACGGCAATACTACCCAGACGGTAGCCCTAGGTTCGGTGCCGGTGACAATTGACATTAAAAATAACCCCAACGAAAAATCAACCATGGCAAATGTCCCAGAATTTTTACAACGAACCGGACTTGCAATTGCCGAAAAGGAAGTCAGCCCAGTCCGAATCTACCTCAGCACAGCCATAGCCGTGATCAGTCTGACTGCTGGCATCGTTGTGCTTTATTCTGGGGTCAGAAACGGACTTATTTCAATCGGTCGCAACCCAATGTCAAGAAAATCAATCTTCCGGGCGCTGATCCAAACCATCCTAACAAGCTTTCTGATTTTAATAATTGGCCTATTTGCGGTATATTTACTACTAAGGCTATGATGTTTAAGGGTGGGGTAAATGGGATTATTTAAAAGGCGCAAAAAGCAGCAAAAACAACAAAAGTTGCCAAATCAGCCACAGGATGTAGCTGAGCAGGTTTTTGATGAGCAGTATCGCCAGCAGTTGCGTCAGATGGGACGTGAGCATTTTCAGGGGCTGCTAGAAGAAAGCTCGGTAAATTTAAAAGGTGATGTCGACGCAACCCTGGAGAACCTAACCGGAGCGCTCAGACGCCACATGGCCAGCCAGCTCGATTTGGCAATTACCCGAATCAACAACGAGATGTCCAATCAGTTTAAAGAAAAAATGAATGAATACAACCGAGTTTCAAGTGAGGCTCAGGAGTTGGTCATTCAGTCACTCAGCCGTAATGCTCAAAATGTTCACGAGAAATACCAGCAAATGTCTAGTAATTTACAAAAAGTCATCGCCAATCAAGAAGTGATGATGGTTGGGGTATTTCAGGACAATCAGTCCAGAGTAGCGTCGGTTCAGTCAGAACAAGATAAGGCAATCGAGCAGCTGAAAATTGACCTTGAAGCGGCTCGCCGCCAGACCGAGCAGATCGTTGAGTCGATGCGTAGTAGCGCCCACGAACAAGCCCAAAAAATCGACCAAGTTTATCGAGAAAACATCGATAAAACTTCTGAAATGAAAAGGTCGCAAGAGGCCGCCCTAAGCTCATTGAATCAGTCGATTCAGTCGCTCCAGTCCCAGCACAATCAACTCCAGCAGATAATTGATGATTCTATCGACAAGCACAAAACCATGGCGGCGAATTTGGTAAATGAAAATATGGCTCGGGTGATTGAACACTACTTAATTGGAGCTCTAGGCGAGAACTCTGATGTATCGAAAGATCTACCAGGTATTATGAACAGGCTAGAAGAGCACAAGCAAGCAATGATGGATGATATGAAACTATGAGCCATGAGTCAGAAAATAGCCCGTTTGTATTGCCCTTGAGTCTGATGACACGAGCTGACCTCAGAAGGCTGATCGCTGAGCTAGAGTCGGTCGACAACTCTATGATCACAGAATCAATTCACCAGCGAACCGGTCATCCGAGTGATTCGCCCCTCGCACCCTCAGACATGTTAGATCAGTGCGCTCAAGTAAATTCAGTCGATCTTAGCGACCAGTCATCGAGGTCCAACTTGTTGAACCAACTTAGACGACTAGACTCGAGCTCACCGATAGTTCACATGACTTTTGCCTCGACCGCCAAGCAAGAGGTGCTGATCAAATTGGTCGAGTGGTTACGACAGAAGGTTCATTCTCAGGCACTGGTTAGTATCGGCCTGCAGCCAAATCTGATTGGCGGGGTGCATATACGAACCACCAACAGAGTATTTGATATGAGTATTCGCTCGCAGCTGGCCGACGGCCGTCAGTTTATCATCAGAGAGCTGGAGGCAATTAGTGGAGTCAACTAGTCAGCGATTTGACGAGCTGGTTCAGGCTGGCCATCCTGTCGGCGAAATTATCGGCATCGATTCGTTTATGGTCAGCGTCCGGGGTCTGCAGCCGACCAATGTTCGAGCGACCGTTCGTTTCGATGATGATACCCGCGGCTATGTTCACGAGGTACTCGACGATCGAGTGACAGTGATGAAGCTCGACCCTTCGCCGCTGCATATTGGCGATGTTTGTGTGGTGGAGTCTAGTAGTATCACCACTCCGGTGGGCAAGAATTTTATTGGTCGGGTGGTCAATGTTTTTGGTGAGCCAATTGATGGCAGGGGACCAATCACCCCAGATCGAGAGTGGGAGGCTTTTTATGGAGCCCCGATGCTTTATGAGCGTGAGTTGCTTGATACACCAGTTGAAACTGGCGTTGCGATAGTTGACTTACTATACTCACTGGCGCGAGGTCAGCGTATCGCCATGCTTGGTGATAGCAAGGTTGGCAAAACCGCCCTAGCATCTCAAGTCGCGATCAACCAAAAGAACACCGATATAACCGTCATCTATGTCTTGATCGCCAAGCGTCAGCGCGACGTCGCCGATCTTGTGACCAACCTAGAGAAAAATGATGCACTCAAAAAAGCGGTAGTCGTGGTAACCAACTCGTTTGAATCGTTAGTTTTGACCTATTTAGTGCCATATGTTGGGGCGGCTCACGGTGAGTACTTCTGGCACGAGCTAAATATGGATACTTTAGTTATCTACGATGATCTGACGGCGCATGCCCAAGCCTATCGGGAAATGTCACTTATTTCAGGCGTTTCACCAGGACGCGACAGCTACCCGGGGGACATGTTCTTCGTTCACTCTAGTCTGCTTGAGCGTGGTGGTAAAACCGTCTCAAATCACGCCTCTCAGACGCTACTGCCAATTGTTTATGCTCCGGGAGGAGATATCACGGCCTACTTGCCAACTAACGTCATGTCAATCACCGACGGCCAGTGGATTTTAGATAGTCAGATTTTTAGAGACACCATGAAGCCGGCAGTTAGCACCGGACTGTCAGTTACTCGCGTTGGTGGTGTCGGGCAAAACTCACGTCAAAAAGCCCTAGCCGATCTACTCAACCGCACGCTGGCGGGCTATCGTACGGCCGAGGAGTATGCGCACTTTGGCACCGAACTTTCCTCTGAGGCTCAGGCCGATTATGACAAGGGCAAGGTACTGTTCAAGTTGATGAGCCAAGGCATTGGTGAAATCTATAGTTTTACTGAGCAGCAGTTTTTGATGAGCATGGTGCTTCACAGCCAACCCGAAGAGATTATTAATGTTGCTTTGCTTAAGCAAAAAGTTAGTGATTATGCAGCCAGGCTCAAAGAAGACGAGGAGTTAAACGGTAATTTCGATGAGCTCATGGCCGAGCTGAAGGCTGAAGTAACGACAATCGATCAGGTGAAAAAAGCGGCACTAGAAAAAGCCGCCAGACAAGAGGCCGAGAAAAAGCGTCAAGCTGAAGAAGCTGCTAGGGCCGCTGAGGCTGAAAACGCACCAAAGGAGGGCAGCTAGATGCGTCGTCCACTAGAAATTAAAGCTGAGGAAAGTTCAGTTCGCTCTGTTGTAAGTCTTACATCAGCCCTAGAGAGTTTGAGTAGTATGCAAATTGCTAAAACTAAAAACAAAGTAGTTATCAGCAACCAATTTTTTGATGAAGTGTGGAATATCTATAAGCAAATCCGCGTTGATGTGCTGTTTAATTTTGGTAGAGCACCTGAGGAAAAACCGATCAACAAGGAGCTGTTGATACTGATCACCGCCAAGGCGGGTTTGAGTGGTGATATCGACCAGCGACTGATTCGCAAGTTCATCGAGCGCTACGACCCAGCCAAACACGACGTGCTAGTGATTGGCCGACACGGTGCTCAGAAGCTCAAGCAAATTCATGTTGATTACGGCTACTATTTTGACCTACCTGACAAGGACTATATAAATGTCGATCCGTTGATGGATATTATAAAAAAATATGCCAAGAGTCGAATCTTTTACCAAAATTATATTTCACTCAGCCAGCAGGCGATTAAAGACGTTGATTTAAGTGAAGTGGTTTCAAGTAGAGGGCGAGTGGCAGATCTCGATACGGTAGGCGATGACGTAGTCACCGAAAAGACTCATATCTTTGAGCCTAGCTCCTACGCCGTGGCTGCTTATTTAGAAAACTCAATTTTGCGCCTAACTATTTCGCAGTTTATTTATGACAGTCGCCTAGCCCAAGTGGCTAGTCGGTTCAAGGCAATGTCAGCTGCTAAAGAGCGATCGATGGAGACGGCGGGTGAGCTAAGACTAGAGTACAACCGGGCTAAACGACATCAGGTCGACACCCGGCTGAAGGAGTCTTTGGCGGGACTGAAGAAAGTACGAGCAGAGGGGGCGCTATGAGCGAGCAGATGAGTGGTTACAAAAAGGGCATAGTACGCAGTCTTAAGGGCATCGTCATCAAAGTTAGGTTCGATAGCGATGTGCCTGAAATCAACGAGATGCTCTATGTTGATAATGAAAATAAATCTCCAGTGTTGGTTAGCAGTATAGCCAATGGCGATACGGCGGTCTGTCTAAATATCGGTGGTGACTATAGTATTCAAAAAGGCGAAAGCGTATCGCGGAGTGGTCGGAGTCTAGAGATTCCGGTTGGCGAGGAGATGATTGGCCGGGTGTGGGATGCAATGGGCCGGCCAATTGACGGCAAGCCACAGCTCGATGAGGCGACGCTTGAGCGGATGCCAAAGCGGCCGATTTTCGCCCCAGCCTTTCAAGAGACCAGCCTCGAGAGCCGCCATGATGAAATGCTTGAAACCGGGCTGAAGGTCCTCGACTTCTTCACGCCATTTGTCAAAGGTCGCAAGATCGGTATCGTCGGTGGAGCTGGAGTAGGCAAGACAGTTCTAACGATGGAAATTATCAACAACGTTGCCGAAGGCTCGGGCGCAATCAGTATGTTCGCGGGTATTGGCGAGCGAATCCGTGAGGGTCATGAGCTTTATGACACGCTTGAACATAACGATCTTTTGAAAACTACGGCGATGTTCTTTGGCCAAATGAATGAAAATCCGGTTCAAAGAAGTCTAATTGGCCTGAGTGCGATTACTCTAGCTGAATATTTTAGGGATGATCAGAAAAAGGACGTGCTGCTATTTGCCGATAATATGTATCGCTATATTCAGGCTCGCAATGAGGTGTCGACGATCATCGATCAAACTCCGTCAGAAGGTGGCTACCAGCCGACGGTATTTTCTGACGTAAAAACTTTCCAGGACCGTCTAGCGAGCAATGATAACGGTTCAATCACCGCCCTGCAAACCATCTATGTACCGGCTGACGACCTGTCAGATCCAGCTGTGCAAATGATCCAGCATGAGCTTGACTCGACTATTGTACTTTCACGTGCGGTGGCAGCCCAGGGCATTCGTCCGGCGGTTGATATTTTGGCCTCAAAATCAAGCCTACTTACCCCAGAGGTCGTCGGCGAAAGGCACTACAACCTGGCCACTCGCGCTACAGCAATTTTACAAAAATACGAATCCCTAAAAGGCATCATCGCAATCATTGGTGAGTCTGAGCTATCAACCGAGGACCGTGAAGACTATCTCAAGGCCAAAGAATTAATTCAGTTCTTTAGCCAACGGTTCAATGTCATGGAAAAGGTGACTGGTGT
>CAZBLG010000009.1:0-1532 GCA_964492805.1 uncultured Candidatus Saccharibacteria bacterium | reverse complement strand
GTTAAAGTCTACGCACCATTTCAGGTATATTTTGAGGGCGACGCTCACAGCGTCAGTGCCGAAAATGCCGTTGGTCCGTTTGATATTCTGCCCAAACACCGTAACTTCCTCTGCATGCTTGTCCCATGCAACCTAGTCGTCAAGCCAGTCAATGGCAAAACCCGCACCATCAAAATCCACCGCGCCCTCATGCACGTCAAAGCCGACCGCGTGGTGGTCTTTATGGACGTCTAAATAGCAGGTGACGGCCGCCTCCGTGTCTTGCCAAAGCAGCAGGCCGAAGGTACACTTAGAGTGATGAAAAGAGCTTACGGTTTCACAATTGTCGAACTTTTGATTGCCATTGTGGTGATTGGTATTTTAGCGGCGATTTCGATCGTAGCCTATAGCGGCATATCCAATAACGCCAATGATACCGCAGTAAAAAATGACCTATCTAATGTTGCGAAAAAGCTGGCGATGTTTCATGCCGAGGAGGGCCGATATCCAAATAGCCATACCGAACTGCGCTCGCTTGATATGAAAGTTACAAAAGAAGCCTATAGTACTACAATTGCGCCTTTGAATTTTGGCTATTGCGTAAACTCAGCTCGCACTATCTTTGCCATTGGAGGTATTAGCAAGTCTGGCAAGCGTTTTTTTGTAGCATCTGACATACCGGTGACCGAGTATGCGTCGTCGGTAGAGAATGACGGTAACCATGACGTTAGTGCAAATAGTTGTGCAGGCATACGTTCAACTACGTGGAGGCTGCAAGCAGGATACGATAGCGTAAGCAACCCAGCAGGCTGGCGTGAGTGGACCGGCCACACTGGCGTCTAGAGTCCCCTGAGACTCCAGGGTTCATCCCTGAGAGGTGTTAAAAAATACCACTTTACAAATAAGCTATACTAAAAGTGTGCCATCTCGCAATACAGTAAAAGAATATGATGCGCCGGCATATTACCACATCTACAACAGAGGTGCTGGTAGGATGCAGATATTTCTTGACGCGCATGATTATAGTAAGTTTATTTCACTACTCCGTAGACACTTAGACCCGGACGACGATTCGACCAATAGCGACGGCAGAGAGTATGAAAAGTACAATCTTGAGCTGGTTGCCTTTTGCTTGATGGATAATCATTTTCACTTATTAATTTTTCAAAGCTCGGAACCTACTGCCATCACCCAGCTGATGCGTTCAGTGATGACTGCCTACACCATGTACTTTAACCGCAGATATGAGCGTAGCGGTCGTTTGTTCGAGGGGATATTTAAGGCTTCACGGGTGACTAACGATTCTTATCTTATGCATCTGACAAGGTACATTCATATGAATCCTCGAAACTACTTACGCTACAAACATTCAAGCCTGCCTTATTATCTAGGTAAAAAGGCCCCAGCATGGCTGTATCCAGACAGGATAAATGACCTAACACCAGCAAGGTATCGAGACTTTCTAGATTCATATGTGTCCAAGAAAGCCGAACTTGAGTTTTTGAAAAATCAATTAGCAGATAGATAACTGTAACTGGTAAAAATTAACACCT
>CAZBLG010000008.1:0-16154 GCA_964492805.1 uncultured Candidatus Saccharibacteria bacterium | reverse complement strand
TTGAATACTTTTATTGCTCAAGCGCGTAGTGATGGCAAAAAGGTGGCGGTAACGGCGACTACAGGGTTGGCCGCTACGCATCTTGGTGGAAACACTATCCACTCCTGGAGTGGTATGGGTATTAACGATCATCTGCCGGATAATTTTTTTGATCGACTCTCGAAAACTCGCCGAGAGTTGATTGAAAAAACCGACATATTAATCATTGATGAGATATCGATGATGCATGATTTTCGTTTAGATATGATTGATGAAATTTTGCGTAAAGTTCGCCAGAACGATCAGTCTTTTGGCGGAGTGCAGGTGGTGATGAGTGGTGACTTCTTTCAGTTGCCGCCGATTAACCGTGGTGATTCCAGGGGTGGAGGGTTTGTAGTTTATTCTCAGGTCTGGCAGGAGCTCGAGCCAGTGATTTTGTACCTAAAGGGTCAGTACAGGCAGCAGGAGGGTGAGCTACTGGATATACTGACAGCTCTCAGGGGCGGTGATATTCGCCGTAAGCACGCAGAGCTGTTGCTATCGCGAATAGAAGCATCCGTAAGTGAAGAGGATATTACGGAGCTTCACACTGTAAATATCGATGTAGATTCGATCAATCATCGGCGACTAGCGGCGCTAGAGGATGAAGAGCGCGAATACGAACAGATGACTACAGGCTCTAAAATATACGTTGAAAGTTTGCAGCGTTCGGTACTGGCGCCACAAAAACTTGTACTTAAAAAAGGCGCTCTGGTTATGGCGGTAAAAAACGCCATGGATCGAAAGTATGCCAATGGTAGTATCGGTACGGTTATTGGCTTTGAGCCACTAACTGACTATCCTATCGTTGAGTTTCGTAGCGGTCGAGAGGTAACCATGGTGCCAGATACCTGGGAGATGCGCGACGGTGAGAGAAAAAGGGCCAGTATATCGCAAATACCGCTGAGGCTAGCTTGGGCTATCACGGTGCATAAGAGTCAGGGGATGACACTGGATGCGGCGCGAATCGATCTGAGGAAGGCTTTTGTTGAGGGTATGGGCTATGTGGCACTGAGCCGAGTGCGTGATATCGACAACCTATACTTATACGGCATTAATCGAAAGGCCCTGGCAGTATCACCAGATGCGCTGGCCATCGATGAGGTGCTGAACAAGGCAAGTGCGCAGGCGGCCGAGCAGTATGAGTATTTGCGTCAAGAGATGAAGAAGAAGCCACTAAAAAAGCCGAGCGAAAAGAAAAAGTCCGACTGGCATGAGCGAATCTCTAAGATGCGCGAGGTACACCCGAATGCTTTTCGACCCTGGACGACTGAGCATGATGAAGACTTGAAATTAGATTTTCAAAATGGATTAGACCTTGAACAGCTCAGCCAGAAGTTCGGTCGTCATCCCGGCTCAATACTTGCACGGCTGAAGAAGCACTTCGGTGAAGACATTGGCTAGGCCTGCCATGGTAGAATGATTAAGATATGTCAACAGAGCCTTCAAAAAATATTCGTAGCTTTCCGAAACGTTTTTTATGGGGCGCATCTACCAGTGCTCATCAAATAGAAGGTGGATTGCACAACCAGTGGACGGTCTGGGAGTTGGAAAACGCCAGAAGCTTAGCAACCCGAGCGCCATATCACTTTGATGATTTAGAGAATTGGTCGCAATTGTCGCGTGAGGCAAAAAATCCCAGCAACTACGTGTCTGGTAGGGCAGTGGATCACTTCAATCGCTACGAAGAGGACTTTGATATCCTGGAGAGTCTCAATATGAATGCGCTACGTTTTGGTATCGAGTGGGCGAGGGTAGAGCCCGAGGAGGGCAAATGGGACGAGGCGGCGATTGATCACTACCGAAAGTACCTCAAGTCACTAAAGAAGCGAGGTATAACTCCGGTGGTGACGCTATTTCACTTTACTCTGCCAGTATGGTTCGTCCAAAAAGGCGGATTTGAAAAAAGAAGCAATGTGAAGTATTTTGTGCGTTTTGCTAAAAAGGTAATTGATGAACTTGGTGGCGACATCAAGTGGCTAATTACCGTTAATGAGCCGACGGTTTATGTTGGTGAGAGTTATTGGATAGGTGAGTGGCCGCCAAACAAAACCGGTAAACTACGTGGACTTATAGTACTCAGTAATTTAATACTAGCTCATCGTCGCACTTATAGGCTATCTAGGGACGTAAGGGGCATGAAGGTTTCGATGGCGCATCATTTAATGTATTTTTATGCTGGAGATGATGCCTGGCTGTCGCGGGCTAGTGCCTGGGTGGCGGACTATGCCGCTAATCGCTTTGTGCTTTCACGAGTGAGTAAAACGAGTGATTTTATCGGTATCAATTACTACCTCAGCTATCGAATGTATGGCTATCGAGCACACAACCCAAAGCAGCATCTCAACGACCTAGGCTGGGACATGCAACCGGCTAATGTTCAATACATATTAGAAGACGTAAGTTCTCGCTACAAGCTACCGATACTTATTACTGAAAATGGACTAGCGGATGCCAACGATGAGCAACGTAAATGGTGGATCATGGAGACGATCAGAGGGATGAGTCAGGCTATGAAGGGCGGCGCGAAGCTTATTGGCTACCTCCACTGGAGCCTGCTCGACAACTTCGAGTGGGACAAGGGTTTTTGGCCAAAATTTGGTCTAGTGTCAGTTCACCGTGGCACCATGAAGCGGACGGTCCGCTCAAGTGCGAAGTGGTTTGGTGGGGTAATTAAGAAGCTGAATCAGTAGTCTATCGATAGGGGGCTAGGGTAGCCAAAAGTTCCACATACGCTATACCTAGCGCATATACACCACATATAGCGTATTAAAACAATACTCAACACTAGGGTTTTCCACAGAGATGTGGAAAACTTTTATTTTAAGTAGATTCTTCTACAAATAACCCAAAAAGGCTTGCAAGTGGGTGGCGGTGGGTAGTATAGTGGGGTTAGTGGAAAGAAGTGGGTAAGACCACCAAAGAAACAAAAACCACTGCACAAATACAAAATCAACCTAATCCAAAGGGAAGAATCACGTGACGGTAGACTACTTTGAGCGAAAGTTGGACGACAAGCGACGCTTGACTGTGCCGACTGAACTCAGGCAGGAGTTTGCTTCAGGCGTGGTGATTACGCGAGGATTTGGCAAATATCTTCACCTATATCCACAGCAAGTGTGGGATAGGGAGGTCGAGACAGCTCTTTCAGGGAGTATTCTCGATGAAGAGGTTGCCGATCTGAATGTACGTTTCCGACGGGGTAAAACAGCTGCCGAGCTTGACCAAAAGCAGGGTCGAGTAACTATCGAGCAGCATTTACTCGAATATGCAGGGATTGATAGGGAAGTAGAAGCCATAAGAGTTGGCGCATACTTTCGAGTCATGGCGGCCGGTTACGACGAGTAGACCAGTTGATTTGTAGGGGCACATTAACAATTAGATACGAACACTCTCGAGATCAGCTATCTGGGTGATGGAAGAAGGGCAGTGGCCTTTCGTGCTCCACATTAAAAACGGCATGCACATTTTTTAAAAAACACCTCCCAAAAAAACTCCACCTCACACATAAGTCTCTTAATGTAAAATGTTTACTTTATGATACGCTTCTAGCTATCATTTTCGCACAAACATTTTCCTTTTAGACAAATCAAAAACAAAAACAACACAAAAACAAAATAGCCTGAATCTAGCACCCAGTTAGGTGATCTCGAGGAGCAAAAGTAGAGGGTTCACCCTCCGTCTCTAAAGCTCAGTTTGCGCACTCGTGCGTATGAGTCCTAGGAGTGGTATACTTTTGTTCATGAGTATAAAAGAACATCCACCACAGCTGGAGTCGTCTAGTGACGAGCCAGTACATGTTCCTGTTTTACTCGATTCGGTAGTGCAGCTACTAAAGCCTCAGCCCAATGATCGATATCTCGATTTGACGGCCGGGTACGGAGGGCATGCGCGAGCGATTCTTGGAAAAACAGACAACTACTTGGGTTCCACGCTGGTTGATCGCGATGATTTTGCGATCAATCATCTACAGGACCTGGTTCGTCAAGGCGCTAGGGCTATTGAAACGGACTTTGTTTCAGCAGCCAAACAGCTAATTGACGAAGGCAAAACATTTGATATGATTTTGGCTGATTTGGGGGTGTCGTCACCGCAACTTGACAGGGGAGAGCGAGGGTTTTCGTTTCAAAAGGATGGTCCACTCGATATGAGAATGGATCGTCGGCAGGAGCTAAATGCTGCAATGGTTGTTAACCAGTATTCTAAGAAGAATCTGGCAGAGATCATTCAGCGCTACGGCGAAGAGCCAAAAAATCGGGCTGGTAAAATTGCTGAAGCAATCTTTCACAGCCGGCCATTTGAAACGACAAAACAGCTCGCAGATACTGTCAAAGAAATCGGTCGCACACCGGGCAAAAATCACCCAGCGACTCGCACCTTTCAAGCGCTACGAATTGAAGTAAACCAAGAGCTCAAGCTTGTTGGCGAACTACTTCCACTACTGCCTAAACTACTAAATAAGGGTGGCAGGGTGGCAGTGATAAGCTTTCACAGTCTTGAGGATAGGCTGGTCAAGCGATACTTCAAAAGTCAGGCCCAAGCAGGATACGAGGCAGAGCTCGATCTGCTGACTAAGCGGCCGCTCGACGGTAGCACCTACGATGTTCACAATCCGCGGAGTCGGAGCGCCAAGCTTCGAGCCGCAGTTAAAAAATAAAAAATAGGAGGCAAAAATATGCCAATCCACATCAAAGTACAATTCCAAGACGCGGACAAGGCCGAGACAGTTCTCGTTCGCCGAGGCTAATTAAGCCTCCGACCGTCTGGAAAAAATAAAACTAGCTAGGCTAACCCTGTAATAACGGGTTGGCCTAGCTTCCCATAACAAAAAAAGAAATTATGACACCAACACGAACCACCACATTTACCCCTAGGCGCTCAAATGTTCAGTCAATGCGCCGCAACCAGAACTCTACCAGGTACCGCTCAGAAACCAAACTGGGTCCGGTTGCGCATACTGTCTTGGTGGCTTTGATGATCACCGTTTTGGGACTCATCTATCTAACTCAGGCCACTAAGTCCACCGCCTATAGCTATGAGTCTCAGGGACTTGATACAGAAATCAATGAACTGGTTGCCCGAAAGTCTGAGCTTGAGGTACAGAATGCTAGGTTGACGGCGCTTGAGACGATCAAGAGCAGCCCAGTAGCTTCGGCGATGACAGCACCTGAGGCCACCGACTACGCAAACTAGTAGCCATTAGTGGTATAATATACTTTAGATAATATGCAGCGGCGGACATATAGCAGAACAGACATCCTCGCCATGGTCCTTATAGGATGTATGGCGTTTTTTGTATTGCGACTTTTTTGGCTACAGGTATTGCAGCACGATGAATATGTAACCATGGCCAAGCAAAGCCAGCAGCGTAGTTTTGTTATCCCAGCGCCTCGGGGCGAAATCTACATGATGGATCATGGCAAGCCTGTACCGGTTGTACTTAATCAGGCTGCTTATACGGTCATAGCCGATCCTCAGATAGTTAAGGAGTCCGATAAATCGGAAATTATCAAGTCGCTACGTGATGTGGCTGGTGGGGAAATGGAGAGTTCAGCTGAAGATCGACTCAGTCGCCAAGACTCACGCTATGAGGTTTTAGCCAGAAATATCACTCGAACTCAGGCTGAAAAGTTGAAAGAGCATGATTTTGTAGGTATTGGCTTTCAGCAAGGCTCAATTCGTAATTACCCTGAAGGTCAGCTAGCGGCTCAGGTGCTGGGTTTTGTGAATAGTGAAGGCAAGGGTCAGTATGGGGTGGAGCAGCAGCTAGATGAGCGGCTGGGAGGGCGCGATGGTCTGCTACAGTCTGTGACGGATGTCCGCAACGTGCCTCTAAATGTCGGTCGGGACAATATTCGTATTGAAGCAAAGCCGGGTGAGGCTGTGGCGTTGTCGATTGACCGAAATATTCAGAGCTATGCCGAGGAGGCGCTAAAGCAGGGGATAGATAGTGCCAGCGCAACCGAGGGTAGCGTGTTGGTGATGAACCCAAACAGTGGTGAGGTGTTGGCCATGGCTAACTACCCAACGTTTAGTCCGGCTGAGTATTATAGTGTTGAAAACCCCGGGGCTTTTGTCAACGCGACGACGATGATTCCTTTTGAGCCGGCGTCGGTCATTAAGTCGTTTACCATTGCTACTGGTATCGATAAGGGGGTTATATCGCCCCAGTCAACCTATCTGAACACCGACTGCACGCCAGTAGCCGATCGCACGATGTGTAATGCCCTGCGGGGGCTGGGTGGTCAGCGAACCATGCAAGAGGTGCTCAACAACTCTCTGAACGTTGGGACTATTACAGTTGCCAGGAAGCTTGGCGATGGAAACAGCGTCAATATGCAGGCGCGACAGGCTATGTATGATTATTTTTACAATAAATTTGGACTTGGAAAAAAGACCGCCATAGAAGTTGGCGAAGTTTCTGGCTATATCTACCCGCCCGATACGCTGGAGGGCAATGAGGTTCGCTATTCAGCCATGACCTATGGCCAAAGCCTTAATTTGACGATGGCTCAGGTGGTGGGTGGCTTTAGCTCGATGCTTAATGGTGGTGAGTATTACCGACCAACCCTGGTAGCTGGAGAGATGGATGGTTCAAGCATCAAGCCGGTCAAATTTACACCCCTACGACGGTCGGTCTCTGAATCAACCTCCTCGCAGATGGTAGATATGCTAAGCACTGCCAGGCGGACTTCGTGGTTGGGCGCAAGTGACAAACCAGGCTATCTAGTTGGTGGCAAAACCGGAACTGCCGAGACAGTAGCTGAGGATGGAACATATACAATCAATGAAACCGTCGGAACATATATCGGTTTTGGTGGATCAGAAAGTCCAGAATATGTCATAATGGTACGTGTAGCTGCCCCGGGGAAGGGCCTACGCCTAGAGGGCGGGCTGCATGCAGGGCCAATTTTTGCCAACCTGTCTAATTGGATGATTGATTATATGAAATTACCACCGAGGAGCTCTTAGCTATGACAATACAGACTGTAACGACCGAAATGGTTGATGTTTTTTTACTAAGCGTAGGGGCGTTTCTTCTAGCGATGTTTTTAACGCCGATTTATACATTTTTTGCTTATAGATATAGATTTTGGAAGCAGCAACGCTCTCACAGTACTGACGGCAAGGCTCTTGAGGTGTTCACCAAACTGCACGCTGCGAAGTTTCGTCGCAACATACCGACCATGGCGGGGATTATTGGTGTGGTATCGATTACCGTTATCACTCTGCTGTTCAACCTCGATAGGGCCCAGACATATCTACCGCTGGCGGCGCTCGTTGGGGGCGGTATAGTTGGGTTAATTGACGATGTGATAAATATCCGGCGGCTTGGTGGGGGCGTAGCCGGCCTTCGATCTGGGCTGAAGTTTACGCTAATTACGCTAATTGGCGTAGGGCTAGGCTGGTTCTTCTATGCGAAGCTGGGCGTCGATAGTTTTCATCTGCCGTTTTACGGCGATGTGGCCATCGGTTGGCTGATCATCCCTTTGTTTACTTTTGCAGTGGTCGCCACAGGAAATGCCGTAAACATCTCCGATGGACTAGATGGCTTGGCTGGAGGATTGTTGGCGCTAAGTTTTGGAACATTTGGTATGATTGCTCTGCTTCAAGGCAACAGCCTGCTGGCTGGGTTTTGTTTTACGGTAGTGGGGGCGCTGTTGAGTTATCTTTGGTTTAATATCTATCCAGCGCGGTTCTTCATGGGGGATGTTGGTAGCTTTGCCTTTGGTGTGGCGCTCGGGGTGGTGGCGATGTTGACTGACTCACTGCTGCTTTTGCCTGTCATCGGACTACTGTTTGTTATCGAAGCGGGCTCCAGCCTAATACAAATTGTATCTAAGAGGTTTTTCGGTCGAAAAGTTTTCATCTCCGCACCGATCCACCACCACCTAGAGGCGATGGGCTGGCCAGAAACAAAGGTTACGATGCGCTTTTGGGTGATTGGCTGTGTAGTGGCATTTATCGGCTTCATGTTGGCGCTGGCTGGAGGGCATATTGCGTAGAACTAGCATCAACCCGACTACTGAAAAGACCGTACGTCGTCACCGACCTCGGTATCAGATCGTGCTATATGTCGGACTGTTGCTGCTGTTGGGTCTTATAGTGATGTATGCTATTGGACCTCAGCGCGCCAATTTACTTAACTTTGCCTACGGGACAGAGTATGGCGACACTTTTTTCTTTAATAAACAGCTAGTCAGCGCTATTATTTCAGTTGCCGCCTTCGCTGCCTGTGCCGTGATACCCTACAGTATTTTTACCGATAAGTATGCTAAGCATCTGTTTTTGGGCGGTCTATTCTTGTGTATTTTGTTAGTTTTTATGGGTGCGGTTTTAAATCTGCCAATTGCGAGCGAGACCAACGGAGCCTACCGATGGTTTTATCTGGGCGGACTGGGTAGCTTTCAGCCCTCAGAGCTACTGAAATTCGGGGCACTGATATTTATGGCTGGATTTTTAGGTATGCGAGCACGTCAGGGGAAGATCAACGACGTGCAGGAGACCTTAGTTCCGCTGGCCATAGCCATGGCAGTATCGCTATTTGTGGTTGTGGTGCTGCAGAAGGACTTGGGTACCGGAGTATCGCTGATAGCGATAATTGCCTCAATGCTAGTGGTTGCCGGCATGAAATGGTCGCACCTAACGAAAATAGCGGCAGCTATAGCCGTAGCAGGTATGATAGTTATTGTTTCTTCACCCCATCGAATAGATCGGGTGATGACCTTTATTCAGGGCGACAACAATTCCCAGGTGCTAGATGACAACAACTACCACATCGCTCAAGCCAGAATTGCCATAGGTTCCGGTGGTTTGTTTGGCCTTGGTATCGGCAACAGTGTCCAAGCAACTGGGTATTTGCCAGAGGCCATCAACGACTCAATCTTTGCTATCATGGGCGAAACATTTGGGTTTGTCGGGCTGGTGGCAATCCTAGTGCTTTTTAGTGCTCTACTGCTTTCACTTCTGGCTGTATCTTCAAGATTGGCCGACGTTAGGTTACGACTAGTCGTGGCTGGAGTGTTTGGTTGGGTTGGCTCTCATGTTATTTTGAACGTGGCGGCGATGACTGGATTGGCTCCATTGACCGGTATCCCACTACCGCTGCTTAGCTACGGCGGAACCAGTATGTTGTTTATCGCTGCGGCACTTGGTCTGGCTTTCCAGCTATCCAGATATACCTCACATAAACCATTAACACAAGGAGAGGGAAGTGGCCAAGATTCTAGCAGTCGGCGGCGGCTCGGGCGGACACGTTACGCCGGTAGTAGCGGTCTTTAAGGAGCTTCGACAAATTGACAAATCGCACGAACTTCGTTTTTGGTGTGATAAAAAATTTGGCCCATCAGCTCGAGGTATTTTTGCAAAATACGATCCAAGCATTCCAGTTGATATGATTTGGGCAGGCAAATTTCGTCGCTATCATGGCCTGAGTAGGTGGCATTATCTTCGGCCGTCAATCCTTGGCCCGAACCTGATAGATCTAATAAAGGTTATTATCGGATTTTTCCAGAGCCTCGTTCGACTAATTCGTTGGAGGCCAGACGTGATATTTATAAAAGGTGGCTATGTCTGCCTGCCGGTTGGTTATGCCGCCAAGCTGCTTGCGATACCGCTGGTTCTGCATGATTCAGATGCCCACCCCGGCCTCACAAACCGCTTGCTTGCTCCATTTGCGTCTAAAATTGCTACCGGCGCACCACTTAAGTACTACAACTATCCGCCTGAAAAAACCAAGTACGTCGGTATTCCAGTGGCTGAAGACTTTCGGCCATACTCTGAAAAAGAGCGTACCCAGCTGAAAGTAAAACTTGGCTTCGATGAGAAGAAGCCTCTAGTAGTTGTTACTGGCGGGGGTTTAGGGGCAGTGCGCATCAACAATGCAGTCTTGGCCTCGCGTGAAGCCTTGCTGAAGCTCACTTCAGTGTTTTTAATATCAGGTACGGCTCAGTTTGATGAGCTCAAGTCGCAAGCCTCTGAGCGGCCAGGTTGGCGCTTGGAGGCATTTGTCAGCGAGGGTATGGCACAGGTACTGGGAGCGGCAGATTTAGTAGTGGCTCGAGCTGGCGCGACCACCCTGCTTGAGCTAGCGGCCCTCAATAAGCCGACAATCGTCATTCCCAACGGCCTGCTGACTGCTGGTCATCAGCTAAAGAATGCCAAGGTCTATCAAGATAACTTGGCAGCAGTGGTATTAACAGAGGAGGAAATGGCAGCCTCGACTGATGCTTTGAGTGGTAAAATTACCCAGCTTTTAAAGGCGCCGAAGATATTATCGGGTTTAGGTGATAACTTTGGCAAGTTTGCTAAACCTCATGCTGCAAGAGATGTGGCAGAGATGCTTTTGACGGTTGTCAGAAGGCAGGGCAGACGCTAGATGGCGTTGTTTGGTCGTAAGAAGCCCGAAGAGCTTTCTAGGCGGGAGTTGGTTGCTCAGAGGCGTAGCGCTGCATCAAATGAGTCTCAGCAGGCCAGCGCTAGCTCTTTTAAGCGCAGCCGAACCCTGAGTAGGCTCAAGCAGGCGGATCGCCCCTCAGAGCGACAGGCTGCCTGGGATTTACGAAAACAACGCCGTCGAATTTTAACAATGTTGGGCGCAGCATCTCTTGGCATAGGACTTGTAGTTTTTTTATTGAGTCAACTGTCGGCTTCGGTGGTGGTGGCAGGCCCAGATGGGGAAAGAGAACACTATAGTCAATACGAGGATATACTAAACGAATACTTTGCCACCAGGCCACTTGAGAGGTTGAGGTTTATGGTAGATCAGCCTGCCCTTCAGGGCTTCTTCATCGAAAGAGCCTCAGAGGTGCAGTCTGTGAGAATTGTTGGCGGCGACAGTATCGGTAAGGGTCTGCTGCGGGTGTCGTTTCGCCAGCCGATAGTCCAGTGGTCATCAGCTGACAGGAGTTATTTTGTCGATGGCTCAGGGGTGACATTTGAAAAGAATTATTTCGATGCCCCGGGTATCAGCGTTGAAGATCAAAGCGGATTGCCGCCTGAGCTGGGTCAGGAATCAGTCAATAGTCGATTCCTAAGCTTCTTGGGTCAGGCAGTCTCCCTGTTAAGTCAACAGGGTATCGAGGTTGGTGGCATAGTATTGCCCCAGGATACTATTAGGCAGGTTGAAATACACCTTTTGAATCGTCCATATAGAATTAAGCTAACTATTGACAGGGGAGTGGAGGCTCAGGTTCAAGAGGCTGTCCACGCCATCGCCTTTATCGAGCAGAGGGGCTTAGCGCCAGAGTACATCGACGTACGGGTGGATCAGCGGGTTTTTTATAGGTAAATCAAGCGGCAGCATGCTAGCGGGGGATAAGAGACTTCTATGTAATTTAACCGGCAGGGTGCAGGCCTCACCTGCATGTTCGCTTTTTGTTCTATTGGTAATAAAAAACATATATAACAACACAAAATGAAAAAAGTCAAACAAACGTCATAATCCGAGGCTAGGGGAGTAGGGCAATGATATCAACAAAAAGTCAAATAGTGATATGCCGAACTGAGTTTGTGGATAACTATGATGCAACCAAGCTGGGTGCTGTCGAAACTTACAACACTTCTAATGAGAGTTAGCTTAGCCGTAGTATAATCAACATAAGAACAAGTGGCGAATGAATACGACAGATCATCTGAGCGCTGGCGCTAACCCCTATTGAGCGCTACACAGACCTACTTAAGCCCGTCGCATTGATATTTGATATAATCTAGGCTAAGATAGCTATACTACGTAAAATATACATTGTGCGACGTAAGATATAATTAACAAACATGAGTGTGTACCCATTGGTTTTTAGTAAATATCTCCACTCTACTACTGTAAAGTTCGACCCGCCCCATCGAAGACGCCACCATCTCTTCTGCCGAGCCTCATGTGCACTATCTTTGTCGTATTGCGTATACTAGCTATTGTCTAATTAACCCCGGATGCCAATCTGAGAGTTCATGGTCAAATATCGGCGTCCCGGAGTTGCGCATAAACATACCTAAGCCTGTAAGTATACACTGATTAGCATGTATCAAAAAAGAACAAATATAGAACTAACAATTTATACCTACATGCTTACTTTACGCACTCCCCTTTAGGGTGGTCGAACAAACCTTGTCCTATGAGGCAGTATCCGTCTAGCGCTCTATCTTTAAACTAGCTGGGTCGCTCTCTTTAGGCTTAGGAGCTTCAGGTGGTGCCTCAGCTGTCTTTTGCTTGGCTTTTGGCGCCTCTTTAGCTACAGGGTCTTTATCCTTGGCTTTATCATCATTGGCCACAGGTGAGGCTTGATTTCCGGTCGCAGTTTTCTTGCGACGCGAACGAGTTCGTTTCTTTTTTGGTGGGTCAGCTTCTGCAGCGACAGCACTAGGTGTCTGACTAGGTGTCGCTTCTTTAGCTGGCTCAGCCTTCGGTGAGCTGGCTGCGGTACTTCTTGGAGGTTTTGGTGCCTGCTTTGCTTGTGGTCTTTGAGCTGGCGTAGGACTTGCATTTGCAGAGTTAATTACTGTGTCGATCTCTTTTTCAATATCTTGACGATCGCGGCTATAGTGGCGCCTGGAGTACTCGATGATACTTCTAGTATTGTCAGCTTGTGGAGGCGGAAGCTCTAAGGTCTTAGCTGAAAAAGCTGGCACCTTCTCGCCACCGATGACCATATTGATCACAAAATTACGATTGTGCATCTGCAGGATGTCCGGCGCTTCGAAATTCGGCTCAAACTGCTTAGCCAGAATTGGCGCGTCATCGGCCGATACCCGAAAAGAAATAGTCGTACCGACGTTGCCGAACACAGCGTCACGGACATTGTCAGTCATCTGAGATATATACTGGTTCGCCACCGTTAGGTTAAGGCCGTATTTGCGCGCTTCAGACAAAATAGTAGCAAACGAGTCTGTCGCGAAGTTTTGAAATTCGTCCACATAAAGATAAAACGGCCGCCTATCGCGGATGTCCGGTATGTCTGAGCGGCTCATCGCAGCCAGCTGAATCTTAGTTACCATGAACGACCCTAAGATAGCGGCATTGTCCTCGCCTATCAGACCTTTTGAAAGATTAACGATAAGAATCTTGCCCTGATCCATGATTTCACGGATATTAAACGTACTCTTTGGCTGACCAATGATATTTCGAATAATTGGATTAGCCGTAAAAGCACCCACCTTGTTCAGCACCGGCGCCACCGCTTCAGCGGCAAATTTGTCATTCCAGCTGGCAAACTCGACATTCCAAAACTGCATAACTACTGTATCCTTGCAGTACTCCAGGGTTTCTTTGCGAAACTTCTTGTCTGTTAGCATGCGCGTTATATCAAGCATCGTTGTCTCGGGTCGATCAAGCAGCGCTAGAATTGTATAGCGCAAAATATACTCAAGTCGCGGCCCCCACGATTCGCCAAACATTCGCTTAAGTACACCGATGACCTCTGATGATATGTTGGTTTTCTGACTAGGGTCGGCTGCTTCGAGAGGGTTGAAACCCAGTGGGTAGGCCGTGTCGGCCGGGTTAAAGTAAACAACGTCCTGCACCCTGCTACCGGGGATAAACTTCATGTTATCGATGGCAAAGTCACCGTGCGGGTCGATGATAGCATAGCCCTGGCCATGGAATATGTCACTCAGTGCAAAAAGCTCTAACAGCCCTGATTTTCCAGCTCCAGTCTGTCCAATTATGTATACATGCCTTGAACGGTCAAATCTTAGCATGCCAAACTGATGATTGATGCCGCGGAAGTTCGTTACACCAAATGCTGATATCTGATCATCAGTCAGGTCGTTTCCAGTAATAATCGGTAGCTTAGCTGGCGGTTCAGCCGTCTTAGACGAGGCCCAGACAATATTCGGCGTCTCGACGTTGGTGTGAGGAAGGTGGTAAACCGAAGCGAGCTCCTCGATGTTTAGAATAAATCCGTCGCTAATGAAAGAGCGACGACGGTACTTTTCTAAATACTCTTTTCCAAAATTCGCCTTCCCTGCCTTAAAGCCATTGAGGTTTGTGCTGTTAAACTGTTTAAACGTGCCGACAATTGCCTGCATGCGTAGTTTGGCGTTGGACTGACTTTCACCGAGGTAGGCCAGGCGTATTTTAACCTGGTAGCCTAGTTTTGTTGCCTTTTTTTCAGCCTCTGCTGTGCGAGTTTTGTCGCGCTCTGAGAGCTCGGGCTTGCTTCCGTCTTTGCCATCTCCCTGCTCTGGCGGCTTCCACAGTGCCTCTAAAAGACCACCTAGCCAAAGCGCCCCTCCCCCGATACTAAAACTCGAAGATCTTCCACTCTTAACACTAGCTATCCAGCGATCAGCAAAGCTGTGCCAGTCGTCAGAGATTGGCCTAACTAGCACCTGGATCCACAGCTCCTCCCCTGTTGACTCTAGTTTAGCTAGTGTACCGGTGATGCCTGCCAAAGGGTCAACTTCAAAGTTTTGAAAAGTACGAATCGGCAGGAATTCACTGGCCGTAGTGGCCAGCTCAGTTGAATAGACCACTGAGTGATCACGCTCATGCTCTGTGTAGTCCTCCTCGGCTGGGTAGATTTGGACCGTCGGATACTGGGCATAAATCTGCCCCTCGACGAAACTCTGAAGGGTTTTTGGCACCCAAACATAAAACCTAATTTGGCCATTAACTGAAGCTATTTCAAAGCTAAGATACTCCTGTCTACCACCGGTTAGCCGTAGCTCTTTTCTGTCTCTTAGGATCCCGTGTAGGCTGGCAAATAGCTGTTCGGCTGCCAGTTCGGACTTGTCGTTGGCTCTGGGGATCTCAAGTACCAAAAGTATGCTTTCGGCCTCTTCTATTTCATCAACCTGTTGATAGTTGCGCCACGTTAGATACGATAGTACTGCCACCAACGGCACCCAGATATACCACTGGAGTAGAAACGAGATCAGCCAGGAGAATATTTCCATAATTCTATTGTCTCACCCCTATAGCCAGAATGCAAACCACTATTGGTTTACTTGGCCGGCGATTCTTGGAGTGTGTAAGTTGCTTTTGCAGTGCGCTTGAACTGAGGCTTGCTTTGAAGGTTGAGTAAAATAGTCGTTTCTTTAACCTGTCGGCTCTTCAGCACTCGCGACACGATTTCATCACGATGAAGCGGCTCATTGGCCTTTTTGAGAACCTCAGCGATGATATCCGCCACCGTACCGCGACTGTATCCCCAGGACTCTAGCGCGTAGATTCCGCGCCCAATAAGCACAAAGCGCCGGTCTTTAATTAATTCATTGTGGATCGCCTGAGTGGTTACATCTTTTCGCTTAAAGTCACTGTTCTTGATGGCCTTAGCAATGGCCGAAAAGTGCATTGGCTTGCCGTTATCCTCTAGAATAACGAAAATTTTATCACGGATGTTTTTAGGATTAACCGTTGGCCACTTGACAAGCCCCCAGTTACCTTTCAATTCTGCCAACTTTTTACTCAAACTAGCAAGAGCGGTTATGTTGTCAGGATGCTCATACTTCATCGAAGCATGCATCTCTTCGCTGGTGATCGGCTCCTTGTGAGATTTGATGAATTTTACAATATCAGTAACTTGTCGTTTGACTTCTTTCTCGTCACCTATGGTTGAGATTGCAGCAGATTGATGAAAGTCGTCATTTTCGTTAATTGAAGTAATTGACGGAGCCAGTTCTGCAAAAAAAGCCACATGCGCTCTTTGCTCTTGGGTGCCTTCTTTGCCGAGCAGATTGGTGGTCAAATCTTTGATTCGGGCAGCCCGTCCCATCTCTGAGAGTTTTGAGGTAATGAGCTTTTCCATTGAGGTAGCCGAGGAGATCTTGCCCTCAGTAGCAGCGGCCCTAAGCCGTATCAAAATAGCCTTCTCTAGCTGACGAACTCGCTCTCGAGTTATACCTAACATCTCACCAATGCGCTCTAGTGTTTCTTTTCGGTCATATAGACCGAAGCGACGGCCAATAATCTCTCGTTCTCGTTCTTGGCTAATTTCGCCCAAAATATCTTTGACCGCATTTGTCAGATCAGCTGCTACGTCAGTTTTTACTGGCTGGCTCATGATTTTCGTGTAATTTCCTCTCTGCCTCACCTCAGGATTATTGTTTTATTATGTCAATATTCTTATTATACAACGAGCTAGATTAAAAGTCAACAGTATAATTAAGCTATATAGATTATAGCACAAATTTTACTAAAA
>CAZBLG010000007.1:0-16227 GCA_964492805.1 uncultured Candidatus Saccharibacteria bacterium | reverse complement strand
GGCCACCCGCATATTGGCCATACACTTGACTATCTATTGGCCGATGTCTGGGCGCGCTATCAGAGGCAGCTTGGCAAAGTTGTTCGTTTTCAGACCGGCGTCGATGAGCACGGCAATAAAATTGCCGTCAAAGCACTTGAGGAAAACCTAGCGCCACAGGAGTACACCGACAGGATGTATGGCAACTTCCAAGAGTTTATCCAAAAGCTCGGCGTCGATACAACGGACTTCATACGGACAACTGACATTAAGCACAAGGCTGCCGTTCAGTATATTTGGCAGCAACTCGAGACAAAGGGCTTGCTCTATAAGAGCACCTACGAGGGTTGGTACTGCCAGGGTTGCGAGGCATTTATCACTGACAAAGAAGCGACTGAAAATAATGGCATTTGCCCCGATCACCAGACGCCCTACCAGCGTCTAAGTGAAGAAAACTACTACTTCAAATCAAGTGTTTTTTCGCCACAAATTACCCAGGCTATTGAGTCAGGCAAGATGAAAATCGTACCAGAATTTCGCAAAAAAGAGTTTCTAGAGCTAATCAAAGACGGACTGCAGGACGTCAGTGTATCTCGCCCGGCTAAAAGTTTGTCGTGGGGCGTGCCAGTGCCAAATGACCCGAACCAGATTATGTATGTCTGGCTAGATGCTCTGAGTAACTACATCACGGTGCTTGGTTATCCTAGCGATCCGCAGTGGCGAGAGTTTTGGCCAGCTGATGTGCAGGTAGTTGGTAAGGATATTTTAAGGTTTCACGCCGGTATTTGGCCAGCTATGCTGATGGCGCTCGACGTACCTTTGCCAAAGACGTTGTTGGTTCATGGCCACGTTACTTCCGGTGGAACAAAAATGGGTAAGTCACTGGGCAATGCAGTTGATCCGCTTGAGATAATTGAGCACTACGGCGTTGATGCTCTACGCTATTTTTTCCTACGCCACATACCGACCCAGGATGACGGCGACTTTACCTGGGAGCGCTTTGAGGCCGCCTACAATGGTGAGCTGGGTAACGACCTAGGCAACTTAGTTCAGCGCGTAGTCGCTATGATCAAAAGCTACCAAGCCGGTGTTGTGACCGATGTACCTGCTGGCAAGCATGACATGGGGCCATATCGTGATGCCATGGAGGCCTATGAGTTCAATAAAGCTATGGATGAGGTTTGGGATATTGTTCGAGCGCTAAATCAATATATCGATCGAGTTAAGCCATGGGAAGTCGCTAAACGCCGAGAAAAAGATGTTGAAGCGGAGTCGCATCTGTCAGAAATTTTATCCCACGCTAGCGGAACACTGATGCAGGTGGCTGATCTATTGATGCCGTTCATGCCCGCCACCGCCAGGTCCATTCACTCAGCCTTTTCAAGCGGAGTCGTCCCCGATGACTTTAAGCCACTATTTCCAAAAATCTACCGCCACACGCCAAATCCTCGCAACTCTACGCCAGCCTCATGAAGTTAATTGATAGCCACTGTCATATTCACGACACTGAGTTTTTCATAGACGATGAGCGTCAGACGGTTTATGAACGAGCAGCCGCCAAAGACATAGGGATGATAGTTGTGGGTACTGACGAGCGAAGTTCTGCGCAGGCCGTGGAGTTTGCGAGTGCTCGAGACTCGGTTTGGGCGGCAGTTGGGGTGCACCCTCATGAGGCGCGCCTAGGCTGGTCGGGTATTGCCGAGTTGGTCAAGTCGAACCACGAGAGCAAGGTGGTGGCAATTGGCGAGATAGGACTAGACTATTTTTACAACCATAGTCCTAAAAAAGATCAGCAGAAGGCGCTTGAAGAGCAGCTGCAACTGGCTGTGGACTATGATTTGCCGGTGAGTTTTCATGTGCGCGATGCGTTTGATAATTTTTGGCCGATATTTGACAACTTTAGTGGTTTACGCGGAGTGCTACACAGCTTTACCGACACTCGAGCAAATGCAGAGAAGGGGATGGAGCGGGGTTTGTACATCGGAATTAACGGTATCGCCACCTTCACCAAGGACGTAGATCAGGCGAGGTTGTACAGCGAATTACCTCTTGAAAATATTCTTCTAGAAACCGATTCACCTTTCTTGACGCCCAAGCCACTTCGTGGTAAAGTGAACGAAGTAGGGTATGTGGAGTTGGTCGCTCAGTGGATAGCTAATGAGCGAGGTGTACCATTTGAATTGGTCGCCAAAACCACCTCTCGCAACACTCGAGAACTATTTAGCATCTAGTGGAGTTAAGGTATGGATACACAGCGAAATCTGCAGCCAAGTGGTGGTGGCGAGCAGTATAATTTGGACCCAAGCGCAATCGAAAGAAAAGCGCGTTTAGAAGCATATACCTATGCTACTCCTATCTCGTTTGAGTCTAGTCAGCGCTCGCTCTCGCGGGCAGCCGTTGGTGAATCAATGGCAGCCGAAACTCAGCAGGCGAGCTACAGCCCAGAGCAGATAGCAATGTTCGTAGAACTCTCTGAGCGAGTCGGAAAGTTATTGGAGCCTTATCGCCAGAAGGTTATTGCTGATAGATTGGATATCGAAGAAATAAAACTAACATTAAATAAGTCAGACTTTACCCTTGCAGCATAGAGGAGGTTACTGATATGCCAAACTTCTTCAAGAGAACCCTCAATCTAATACTGGTTGATGATCCGACTGCACCACTTAGAAAAATTTCTCGAAAAGATCGCCCAAGCAAAGCTGCGACCAGACGTGACCTGATCGGACTAGAGAGTCAAATCGGCAAGGATGTTTTTGGGCCGCTGCCTGCTAATGTAGTTAGACGGGAATTTTTTAATCTTGATGAAAAAACTTGGATATGGCACGAAGAAGTTAAAAATCCTGACGGCACCACCCAGGAGCTAACTACTCGCTATGAAGTCCAACCAAGAGGTATTTTAAAGATTCAGCCTGGGCCGCGCTACTCCTACCTGGACGGGCTGGAGTTGTATAATTTTTCACTTGCCACCAAAGAATACTACGAGCGTGTTGCTCGGCAGCTATACCGCCGCGATCCGGCAACAGGCAAACCTCTTTAGTGATACAATAGTAAGTGATGTCTGAGGGGCTGATATATCTTGACCATGCAGCAGCAACACCGGTTGATCCGGTGGTGCTTGATGCGATGCTGCCGTATTTCAGCGAAAAATTTTACAACCCATCTAGCCCATACGCACTAGCTGTAAACGTCAAGCGAGACTATGCCGACGCTAAGCAGCGTATCGCCCAAGCTTTGGGTGTCCAGGCGGATGAGCTAGTTATGACGGCCGGTGCAACCGAGTCAATCAATATCGCTTTTTCTGTAGCTGGAGCTCTGCCCTTGGTGGGGTCAGTTGAGCATGTGGCAATTCTTCGGGCAGCTAGTCGAGCAGGCAGTACGGCGACTATTAAGTCCGATAAGAAAGGCAAGATAACTGCCGAGGCAGTTTCAGCTGCATTGACACCAGAGACAACGTTTATAAGTGTCGGTTTGGTAAATAACGAACTAGGCACAGTGCAGCCAATTGAAGACATTGCTAGGGTTGTTGAAACAGAGCGCCGTCGTCGGCAGCAGGCGGGTGAGGATACGCCTTTGCTGTTTCATAGCGACGCATCTCAGGCATCGGCACTGATTGACATTAAGGCGAAGCGTCTTGGTGTGGACCTGCTAACGCTGAGTGCCGCCAAGGTTTATGGACCCAAGCAAGTCGGTTTACTTTGGGTACGCCCAGGTGTGGTGGTGCAGCCGACAATTGTCGGAGGTGGGCAGGAGCTGGGACTACGAAGCGGTACGGAGAATGTAGCTGGAGTGGTCGGGTTTGCGGTGGCAGTAGAGCTGGCAGCCAAGCGACGATCTGGTGAATTGAAACGACTTCGCCAGCTAAGGGATGATATGTCAGGTAAGATTACCAAAGCTTTTAATGACTGCATCGTATCGTCTGATGCGAAAAAAGGACTGGTTAGTTTCTTGCACATTTCGTTTGCTGATGTTGATGCTGAGCGGATAATTTTTTGGCTGGAGAGTCGAGGGGTCATGGTGGCCACAGGTAGTGCCTGCGCGGCGAACAAGGGCAATCACTCACACGTACTCGAAGCGATTGGCCTAGATGAGTCGGCAATTAACGGAAGTCTTCGGATAAGTCTCGGACGGCTATCAACCAAAGAAAACGTCGATAAGGCGACCGAGCTGATCATTGAGGCGATTCAGACTGAGCGAGCGAGGCAGGGTCGATGATTGTTCGCTTGCTTGGCCTAGTCGGACTTTTGGTGGTAATCACCCTAGGCATAGGTTACTTTCTCGCCCCGGACGATCTTGCGAAGTGTGATCTTGAAAGTCCTCAGGCGTCAGGCGAGTGTGCGTCAGCTGGTGCAATTGTCGTGATATCTGGCGGGGATACGATGGCTCGCACTGACAGGGCGATTGAGCTATTTAAGTCGGGCTGGGCGCCGATTATTGTCTTTTCTGGTGCAGCCGCCGACAAAGACGGCCCTAGCAATGCACACGTTATGCGCTCGCGGGCCCTATCGCTTGGAGTGCCCCAAGAAGCGACAATTATTGAAGAGCAAAGTGAAACAACGCGACAAAACGCTGAGCAAGTTGGCAGGCAGCTTGAGTCGCGTGGAGTAAATGATATCATCCTAGTCACTAGTGGCTATCACATGCGTCGAGCCAGTCTCGAATTTTCCCGTCACCTCCCCCAGATAGACATACGGCGTCATCCAGTTGCCAACGATCAGCAGTGGAGCCAGGTCTGGTGGCTGACACCTAGGGGTTGGGGAATTGCTTTGGGTGAACTGGTTAAAATCGCTCTGTTTTACGTCGGGATAACTCGCTAGTCATGAAAAAAGTTTTTGTTGGAATGAGTGGCGGGGTTGATAGTAGCGTGGTGGCTTCGCTTCTGGTTGAGCAGGGCTATGATGTGACGGGTGTATATATGAAAAACTGGACTCAAGATATGCCAGGTATGCACTGTCCTTGGGCTGAAGATGTGGCGGACGCCAAGCGCGTGGCGGTTGCTTTGGGTATTGATTTTAAGGTTTTTGATTTTGAGGATGAATACAAGCAGCGAGTAGTTGATATGATGGTTACTGAGTATAAGGCTGGACGAACACCAAATCCAGACGTCATGTGCAATCAAGAGATTAAGTTTAAGTTATTTTTAGAGACGTCGCTTGAGCAGGGTGCGGATATGATTGCGACTGGCCACTATGCGCGGACACTAGACGGCAAGCTACTAAAAGCAGTCGATGAAAATAAAGATCAGACCTATTTTCTTTATAGGGTTTCCGGGGAGGCTCTAAAGAAGACACTGTTTCCTCTGGGTGAGATGACTAAGCAGCAGGTTAGGGACTATGCACGTGAGCGAAACCTATGGACTGCGACTAAAAAAGAGAGCATGGGTATATGTTTCGTTGGACAGGTTGGTATGCGCGAGTTTTTAGAGCAGTACACTGAGATTATTCCAGGAGATATTATTCATAAAGACACGGGTGAGGTGATTGGCCAGCACGAAAGTGCTATGCTCTACACTATCGGCCAGCGCCACGGCCTGAACATCGGCGGCGGATTACCTTATTATGTTGTCGGTAAAGACATGTTCAAAAACGTGGTTTATGTTAGCCAAGACCTTAATGACGCAGCGATGTGGCGTCAAGAACTTGAGATAACTGATGTGAATTGGATAAACACCGCACCTCAGCCTGGCGACGAATTACAAGTTAGGCTGCGCCATCGAGGCCAATTACTACCGGTTAAAGGTTTTATAGTTGGTGAGGATTTGACAACTCTTGAACTAGAGCAGTCAGAGCGGGCAGTTGCCTCTGGTCAGTCAGCAGTTCTGTACCAGGGCGATGAGGTAGTTGGCGGTGGGATTATTGTCTAGTTCGCTAATTGTCTAAAAAGCACTAGTTTAGCTAAAAACAGATTGACGTATTGCGTTAAACAGTGTAGACTTGTGTAAGTAGTTTTATAAATTCAACGAGAAGAAGGAAGTTTAATACATGCTCGCAATTCGTTTGCAACGTATCGGCCGAAAAGGCTACCCAGTCTACCGACTTGCCGTACAGGAAGCTCAGCGCCACCCATCAAGTGGTCGAGTAATTGCCTATGTCGGCAGTTATAACCCTCACACCAAAGAGGCAAATATTCAAAATGAGCTCGCTCAGAAGTACCTTGACAATGGTGCTCAGCCAACCCCCAGAGTGGTTAAGCTCCTAAAAGAAGCTGGCGTCAAGCTGCCATCATGGGTTAAGCAACACGACGACAAACAAAAAGGTGCCATCCGCAACGCCGAAAAGCTACGCAAGAACCAGCCAAAAGAAGAGGCTCCAGTCGAAGAGGCTGAGGCTGAAGCTCCGGCTGAAGAGCCTGCAGGGTAGGATTTCTCCTGCTTATCTATTGACCCCGAAACCATCGGGGTCTTTTTTGTGGAGCACAGACAGGTTCGAAAAAACCACTCGGTCAGCTATGGTATAATAACACCTATGAACACACAAGAAATTCGTAGTGCCTACTTGGCATTTTTTGAAGAACGAGCACACAAAGTAGTTGAGCATGCACCCCTTGTTCTAACCGGTGACCCAACCACACTTTTTACCGGTAGTGGCATGCAACCAATGATTCCGTACCTTTTGGGTGAGCCGCACCCTGAAGGCAGGCGAATCGTCAATTCGCAAACCTGCCTGCGCGCTCAAGACATCGACGATATAGGTGATAACCGCCATACCACATTCTTTGAGATGCTGGGCAACTGGAGTATGGGAGATTATTTTAAAGAGCAGCAAATTGAGTGGATGTGGGAATTTCTTTCAGGCGTCGTTAAGCTCGACATGTCAAAAGTTTTCGTGACTTGCTATATTGGCGATACAAAATATAACATTCCAAAAGACACTGAGGCGGCTGAAGTTTGGGCTGGGTTGTACGAGAAGGCTGGTCTATCTACTGGCCAAGCTGATATTGGCTCCGAAGAAGAAGGCTACGCTCGGGGCATGAAAGAGGGTGAACGAATATTCTACTATGATGGAAGTAAAAACTGGTGGAGTCGCAACGGTGGGCCAGAAACTACGCCAATCGGCGACCCTTGCGGTCCAGACAGCGAGATGTTCTATGACTTTGGGATTGAGCACGACCCAAGCTTTGGTGAATTTTGTCATCCGAACTGTGACTGCGGTCGGTTCATGGAGATTGGTAACAATGTATTCATGGCCTACAAAAAGGTAGCCGAAGGTCAGTTTGAGCCACTTGAAAAACCAAACATCGACCACGGTTCAGGCCTAGAGCGGATTGCGGCTGCGAAAATGAATAACCCAGATATTTTTAAGATCAGCCTGATGTGGCCGATTATCGAAAAACTACAAGATTTAAGCGGTAAACGATACGAAGACCACACTGAAAGTATGCGCGTCATTGCCGATCACCTGCGGGCGGCTACGTTTTTGGCGGTTGATGGCTGCGAGCCAAGCAACAAAGAGCAGGGCTATGTTATGCGTCGGTTGCTTCGCAGAGCGATTCGTTTTGCCAACGAACTGGGTATAAACGAAGAGTTTTTTGAACAAATCGTGCCGGTTATCGCTGAGCTTTATGTTAACGACTTCCCAGAAGTCGCCCAAAAGCGCGATAAAATTATAATTACCCTCATGAAAGAAGAAAAAGCTTTCACCAGGACTCTAGCTAAAGGCGTTCGCCACCTCAGGCGATTTGCCGAAAGTGGACTGACGGGCGAGGAGCTATTTACGCTTCACGATACTTATGGATTCCCGGTTGAATTAAGTGTTGAAATCGCCAAGCGCGAAGGGATTCAGCTTGAGTCTGACTGGAGAAGCGTTTTTGACGACTCAATGCAAAAACAGCGCCAGCGTAGTCAGACGGCTGCAAAGGGCGTATTTAAGGGTGGACTTGAAGGTCATACCTTGGAGCACAAAAAACTCCACACCGCCAACCACCTGATGTACGCTGCATTGAAAAAAGTAGTCGGAGAGCATGTGACCCAGCGAGGCAGTAATATCACCGCCGAGCGACTGAGATTTGACTTCAATAACGACGGCAAGGTGGCGCGTGAGCACCTAGATGAGGTTGAGCAAATGGTAAATCAGTGGATCGCTGATGACCTAGAGGTTAGCTTTAAGGAGTATCCAACCGATGAGGCCTTCAGCCTTGGTGCTATTGGTGCTTTTGGTGATCGCTACGGCGAAACCGTCAAAGTATATCAGATGGGCGAAGGTGAAAATCGCGCTAGTTTCGAAATTTGCGGCGGCCCACACGTCGACCATACCGGGCAGCTGGCCGAGGGTGGCAAGACTTTCAAAATTACCAAAGAAGAGGCTTCATCAGCAGGTATTAGGCGGGTTAAGGCGGTCCTAGTCTAACTTTAATTGTAGCCGTCAAGTAGTGCCGCCGACTTTAGCGTCGCTGCGCCAGTTTTTAGGTAGTCGTATAACTGCCAGACATCTTCGCTTTCGTGGCTCATGAACATTCGTGTGTGACGGTTATTTATGTCGCGGCCATATAGCGACAAAGTGCTACTCAACATACGGCTATTGTTGTTAGCGTCAATTTTATTATCTAAACTAATCACCCTCAGCAGCTTAGTGTCATCAAGTTCATGTGAGGTGGCTACATCTAGAGAAAGCTTACGGACTTGATTGTTTACTGACTCGATTGAGAAGATGGCGTTAGCGTCATTTTCGTGATCTTGCCTGGTGCTCTTGGTTGAGAGGGGCAGGATATAACTCGACAGCTGACTGTGGTCAGACGAATGTCTGGTCGCGTACTCAATCAGGTCATTTGCGAGACCTGTACTGGTGGGGTTCGGATTGTCAATGGTCCGCCTGAGCATCTTAGTGTCCTTTACTCGCCCGGCCAAAGCACCGGATGCGCCCAAGGCAGTTAACGGTCGGGCTTTGCGGGCATCTAGAGTCGACAATCTGTACATCCAGGCTTCTTTATGTTTCGAGGAGTCGTATTCATACAGAGTAGCTGCCTGCAAAATATCGTTATAAACTTCGACAGTTGCACTCAGCGGCACTAGCTCTTCGTAGACAGGGCGACGCTCTCTGTAGGCTGATAGTCGCATACCAGTTTTTCCTATGGCGTTAACTATGTGCTCTGAAGGTATTTTATAGGTGTCGTACTGAGTACTTGGGATTAGACCGCTATCAATAAGGTGCTTGTGGGTAGAGCTTAGTAGATTTTTTGCATCCTCCCAGTAATCGATGGGAATTTGAATTGGTTGGGATATTCTATCAACGGCCATTCTTTAATTATACAACAAAACGAGACAATAATCAACCATAGCCAGGTCTGGCCAGGCACTAAGCTCGCTTTTTTGCGCTGGTTGAGCGAGCTGTTGAAATTTAAAGACTCTCCTCTTGTCGAGGCCAGCGTGGTATACTATAAGCAGTATGGCTTTAAAGAATATGTTAAAGAAAAAGTCTAGCGACGACAAGCAAGACTTGCTAGTAAGTATTGATATTGGAACAGAGTTTGTTAAGGCGCTGATTGCTGAGGTCAAGGACGACAAACTAGAGATTATTGGCGTTGGGCGCAAGCAACAGCAGATGGGCGATATGAACTCCGGTGCAATTGCTGATATATCTGGCGTAGTTCAAAACTGCGAGGCGGCGCTGTCTGAGGCGGAAGATCAAGCTGGGGTTCAGGCAAAGCGAGTGGTGATTGGTATGGCAGGCGAGCTGGTCAAGGGCGTGACGAACACTATACGATATCGTCGACCGCAACCGGACAAGGTGCTTGATATTGCTGAGATGGAATTTATCATTGAAAAAGTTCAAGAAAGAGCTCAGGGGCACGCCCAGAAGCAGATTGCGCTTGAGACCGGCAATCAAGACGTTGAAGTGAAGCTGGTTAACTCGGCTTTGGTGTCAATTCATATCGATGGCTATAAGGTTTCAAATCCGATTGGTTTTCAAGGGCGCGACGTGGCAGTACAGATATATACGGCGTTTGCACCAATGGTACATATCGGCGCGCTTGAGAAAGTGGCCGATGAGCTGGCCCTTGATTTGATCGCAGTGGCGGCCGAACCGTTCGCGGTTAGCCGAAGTGTGCTCGGTACCGACACTGACAGTAATTTCACCGCTATTTTGGCGGATGTTGGTGGTGGAACGACAGATATCGCTGTGGTAAATGACGGTGGAGTTGAAGGCACTAGGATGTTTGGCATTGGCGGGCGCAGTTTTACGAGGACAATTGCCTCAGACATGGAGCTTAGCTATACCGATGCAGAAAAGCTAAAAGTCAACCTGGGCAACGAGAAGATTAAATCATCTGTCCGCGAGAAAATAAACGGCGCAATCGATAAAACTCTCGAAGTCTGGCTCTCTGGCGTAGAGCTGGCGCTTAGCGAGTTTGATAGCGTTGATCACTTGCCGAATCGAATTTTACTATGTGGTGGTGGCGCGAGCCTGCAAAAACTAGTCGAGGCGTTAGAGACCGAAGAGTGGTATAAAGAATTGCCGTTTACTCGCCGCCCAGCCATCCAGCACATCAAGCCATCTGATGTCTCGGGTATGACTGATAAAACCGGTGAAATTGACGACCACACCATGATCACCGCCATGGGGCTGCTCAGGGTCGGCTATGATACAATAATGGTAAGTCAAGGCGATGATGGCCTTATGGATAAGGTAAATAAGCTACTCAAAATATAAATGATGACTAAAGATGTAATCTATATAGACGTTGAAGATGATATAACCACAATTGTGGGTAAAATTAAGGCGTCCAAAGAGAAAATCATCGCCCTGGTTCCGCCAAGTCGCACCGGGGTGCTTCAAAGTGCAGTCAATATGCGACTACTGCAGCGTTCAGCTGAGCTGGCAAAGAAACGACTGGTGCTGATTTCGAACAATCAGTCCCTAGCCATGCTAGCCGCGGCTGCTAAAATCCCTGTAGCGCGCAACCTCCAGAGCAAGCCCGAACTAGCCGAAGTACCGGTGATGAAAATGGATGGCGATGAGATTATAAATGGCGAAACTTTGCCGGTTGGAGAGCTAGCGAGGTCTGCCTCAACTAGCAATAAAAATTCCGAGGCGGCCATCAACGCTGCCATTAAATCCAGCGTCATTGCCGAGCCACTTAAGAACTCAAAGTCTGCTTCGAATAAGAAAAAAGATACCAAAGCCGGCAAGGTGCCAAACTTTTCATCGTTTCGCAAGAAATTATTTATAATCATCGGCGCAGCACTGCTTTTGATCGGACTTTTAGTGTGGGCGATTTGGTTTGCACCTCGAGCAACCGTGACGATCACCGCCAAGACAACTAGCGTTACCGTAAATCAAAACGTCGGTCTGTTAGTCGACGGTGAAACTGATGTTGAAGCCAGTACAATCAAGGCACTGCGACAGGAGCAGAGAGAAGACGTCTCTGTAGAGTTTACGGCTACTGGTACCAAAGACGTTGGCAATAAAGCAACTGGACGAGTGAGGATTGAAACAAGCGCTGCTACCATACTAAGAAGTGGCCTGACCGTGCCGGCTGGTACAGAGATAGAATCCTCAAGTGGGGCTAAATATCAGACAACTGAAGCCGTGGTCTTTGAGGCGAGGGACCCATCTGGGTTGGATGGAAAAGTTGCTCGAGTAGAAGCGGTAGCGCCAGGAGAGCAGTACAATGGTGCACGGGGATCGGCTTCAACGAATGCTCGTGGTGTTACATCGGTTACTTTTGTCGATGCGACTAGTGGTGGCACTAGCCGAGAGGTTACAGTTGTTAGTGAAGAAGACCTAGTGCGTGCGACAGATATGCTCAGGGAGAAAAACCCAGAAGGATTAAAAGATCGACTAACTTCATCATTCGGTAGTTCCAGTGTAGTGATCGACGAAAGTTACAATGAGACTAGGTCAAATCCGATTTCAAGTGTAGCAGTTGATGCTGAGGCTGGTGGCCCAGTAACGCTTAGCTCGACCGTGACTGCGACCATGTATGCGATTGACGAGGTAGATCTTAAGAGGTTCTTAGAAGGCAGTATTGAGGCGGAGATTGAGGGTAGGGCAGCTCAGAGGATTTATGAAGACGGAGCTGCAGAGGTGAGGTTTGCCCAGTTTACTAACCGAGACGACAGCATGTCTGTACGGATTACTGCCAATGGCACGGTTGGCCCAGAGGTAGAAGAAGATCAAGTCAAAGAACTTGCTCGCGGAAAGAGCTATGGCGATATCCAGGTTAGCCTCGAGGCAATCGAAGGTGTTGACGATGTTGATACTCAGTTTTGGCCATTCTGGGTGCGAACCGTACCGGATGACGTAAATCGCATAATGGTCGAGTTCAAACTAGACAATGCCGACTAGGACATTTCTCGGACTTGATGTTGGTGACAAGCGAGTTGGTCTGGCGCTCGGTGACTCACAGGTGAGAATCGCCGTGCCGTTTAACTATCTAGAGCGGTCTGATGGGATAATTAAACAATTAACTGAGATAATTCTTCGGCACAACATCAAGACAATTGTCGTTGGCTATCCGCGCAACCAATCGGGCGAACCAACCCAGCAGACCGCAGCGGTTGAGGCTTTTGTAGAGGAACTAGCTGAGATCGATATAGAAACAGAAATTGTATTTCAGGACGAGTCGCTAACCAGCGTTGAAGCAGAGCGGAGACTGGGACGCGTCAAGGACAAGGGCGAGATCGATGCAGAAGCGGCGAGTATAATTTTACAAGACTATTTGGAGGAGCGATATGCGAATTAATAGACGAAAAGGATGGGTGATTTTAGCGAGCGTGGTTGCCGTCGTAGTAGTGGCGCTTTTATCTATAGTTTTTTGGTACAATTGGCAACTTCGTCCAGCTGACTCCAGTAACACCGAGCAAATATCAGTGACAATTGAATCAGGTACAACGCCAGATGGAATCGCTGGAGTTTTGCACGAAGAGGGGTTAATTCGCAGTCAATTTGCCTTCAGCACCTACACCAAGCTCAACGGCCTATCGGGCAGCCTTCAAGCCGGTATTCATCGCCTGTCACCATCTCAGTCCACGCCCGAGATAGCTGAAAGTTTGCAGCGCGCTGAAACTGAGGATATGGTCGTGCAGTTCGTACCCGGGGCGATGCTCAGGGACAATTCATCAACCGATGCTGATAGCAAGCAGGACGTTAGATCTGTATTGGAGCGACTGGGCTATGAAAGGGCGGAGATTGAACGGGCTTTCGCGGCCGACTATAGCGAATACAACGACACACTGTTTAAGGGTAGGCCCCAGGGCGCGGGTATAGAGGGCTATATTTATGGTGAAACGTACCACGTGGCAGCTGATGCTACGGTCGAGCAAATACTCAAGCGAACTTTCGATGAATTTTGGAAAGTAATCACTGATAATAACCTCGAAGCAAGTCTTGCCGATCAGAATCTGTCGCTCTTTGAGGGCATAATCTTGGCCTCAATTGTCCAAAAAGAAGTCAGCTGTCAGGGCTCTCAGGTATGTGATGACCAAAAACAGGTAGCCCAGGTGTTCTTTAAGCGGTTAAATGAGGGAATATCACTTGGTGCTGATGCGACATTCATATATGCCGCAGCCCAAGCTGGACAATCTCCAACGGTAAACTTTGACTCCCCTTACAATACTCGTATTCATATGGGCTTAACTCCTGGTCCAATTAGCTCTCCAGGCCTTGGTGCGCTACTGGCGGTAGCCAATCCAGCAGAGGGAGACTATCTATTCTTTGTCAGTGGTGATGATGGAATAAACTACTTCTCGAGGACTGAGGCGGAGCATATAGCGAACACCCGCCAGCACTGTGATGTCAATTGTCGGTTGCCACAGTAGCATCTGCATCCGTTCTGTTCACACCTTGACAAACCAGCAGACTTAAATAATCTATTGACAAGTCTGTCAAGGCCTGATACAATGGATATTAGCTCGAAATTGAGTCTGCCTACCTCATGGGAAGCGTCAACTAGGGTCTACCAAAAATGTCGTACGGATACAGTTTTAACTAATTGTTTATGCGAGAATACTAACTAATCATTAGGTCGACAGCGTATCCCGTTCTAATTTTGCGAGAAGAAAGACAAATTATGGTAAATGTACTCTGCGGTAACGCCGGAGTACAGGAGAACGATAATTCGTAATCAACCAACTGCCTTCCAGGCAAAAAAGATGCGAGGGGCGACCGTCTCTGTATATGCAGGACTATTCCTCTTCATCGTCACCCTCTTGACGTTAAGCTACGGAGGACCGAATATAACCCCCAGCACGGGAGTTGTAGCAACTACTCAAGCAGTTTCACCTGCCAAGCCCGTTAGTGGCTCTGATAGGATTTCAGTAGACCAGCTGACCGCAGCTAGTGCGGTAACAAATTTAGCAGAGACAACCAATCTGCCTATTGCTGGCGATCTACGAGAGGCGACCACGACATTATACATCCAGAAACAGCTTGCTCAGACCGACGCCGAAGTTATCAATAAGCCACAGATCGTCCAACCAACCACCTCTCAGGAACGTGGAATTGGCTCATATGTTGTCAAAGATGGCGACGACTTGGTAAAAATTGCAACACAGTACAACGTTTCTGCTCAAACGCTACGCTGGGCAAATAACCTAACCTCAGATGCAGTTACTGTTGGTAGTACGCTTAATATTCCACGAGTTGACGGAGTAGTTTATACAGTTAGGGCTGGCGACACATTAGAGCAGCTAGCTGAGCGCTACAACGTCAATGCCGAATACGTCATGCTGCACAACGACCTAGATGCTGACAACCCACTTGTAGAGGGCACCAGACTGGTCCTTCCGAACGGTGATCTTCCAGAGAATGAGCGCCCAGGCTATGTAGCTCCACGGCCAGCTCCTACATACAACTGGCCATCGTCTTATGGCAATGCCAGTGGCTCAACTACTAGCCAAGGCTACGGATTTGGCTCACGAACATCAGGCAACCGATATGCCGCCGGTAACTGTACGTGGTACGCCTACGAAAGGCGAGCGCAGCTCGGTCGACCAATCGGCGGTCTATGGGGAAATGCCTATTCATGGGCTTCAAGCGCCCGCATGACAGGCTATACTGTTAACCAGAATCCACAGCCAGGTGACGTTTTCCAAACAAGCTTCGGTGGTGGTGGATACGGACACGTTGGTGTAGTTGAGCGAGTAGACGATGCGAATATTTATGTAAGTGATATGAACTATGCTGGCTACAATGTGGTGACACATCGTACAATTCCACGTAGTGCACTCGCTGGCTATAACTTCATCAAATAGAAATAGTTTATTTATCTACTAAAAACCAAATACCTCGCCGTAAGAAGCGAGGTATTTTGATGATATAATAGGGAGCATATGTTTGTTGATACAGCGAAGGTGCGCGTAAAAGCCGGAAAAGGTGGTAATGGGGCAGTTAGCTTTCGTCGAGAAATCTATGTCGATAAGGGTGGGCCAGATGGTGGCGACGGTGGACGCGGTGGCGATGTAGTATTTCGGGCGACTAAAGACTTAAACACACTACTGAAGTTTCGCTACAAGCCAGAGCTAACCGCCCCAGAGGGTCAGTCAGGTTCCAAGCGCAATAAGCGAGGTCGCTCAGGAGAGGCCTTTGTTGTTGATGTGCCAGTAGGTACGGTTGTCCAGCGCGACGGTGAGACAATAGCCGACTTGGTAGCGGACGGCCAAGAAGTGGTAGTAGCAAAGGGTGGTGACGGCGGTTTTGGCAACGCCCACTTTAAATCTTCAGTACGTCAGGCACCAAAAATTGCCGAGCTTGGTGAGCCTGGAGAGGAGTTCGAGGCGAGCCTTGAGCTTAAACTACTAGCTGATGTGGGCCTGGTTGGCTTTCCAAATGCCGGCAAATCAACATTTTTATCAGTCGTCTCAAATGCTCGTCCGGAAATTGCTGATTATGAGTTTACAACGCTGACGCCAAACTTGGGCGTAGCTGATATTGATGACGGCAGTATGCTGATTGCTGATATCCCAGGGCTGATTGAGGGCGCCTCAGAGGGCAAGGGTCTGGGTGATCAGTTTCTTCGGCACGTTGAGCGTACGGCTGTGCTGCTGCATATGATCGATGCCTACAGTGACGATCCAGCTGAAAAGTACTTGACCATTCGGCGTGAACTTGAAAATTACAGCCAAGAGTTGGCAGGTCGTCCTGAAATAGTAGCCCTGACAAAGTGCGAGGGGTTGGACGACGAGATCATTGCCATGCAGTCTACGGCCATTCAAGGAGTTGCGCCAGATGCGCTGGTGGTGACGATATCAGCTCATACTCATGCCGGGGTGACTGAACTTTTACGCCTACTTCGTCAGGCGGTGATTGATTATCG